>JBEKZG010000489.1:0-3266 GCA_049510095.1 Occallatibacter sp. | reverse complement strand
TGATAAATGTGCAGGATCTGGACCGCTGTATCCGCTATCTCGTATAGGACGATGTAGGGCAAACCGGGAACCACAAGTTCCCTTGTACCTGGGATTCTTCCCACGCGTCCTCTGGAGGGTAATTGGTCGAGGGAATTGGCGGCGTCAAACAGGGCCCTGGCAACAGCCAGAGCCGCATCCTCGCTATCCCTTCGGATATATTAGGTAATTTCCTCAAGGTCTCGCGCGGCGGGGGTCGTCCATCGCACTTGCATCGGTCTTGGCCTCGAACGGTCTCAGGCTTTCAGCGCACGTTCTACACTGGCCCAAACTTCGGATGTCTCGACAAAATCGCCACGGGCTGCCGCGTACCGCCCGGCTCGAATTCCAGAAAGAATGCGGCCCTCTTCCGACAGGTAGCGATCGACCGCCTCACGCGCCAGAACTTCAGCGCTTCTGCCCGTCTCGTCGGCGATGCGTGAAAGTTCGGCTTCCTGCTCGGCGCTGAGTTGCACTTCCATATCCTTGAGGTTAAGAGCCAGCGGGACTGGTGTCAACCGACTCACAACGCCAACAACCGGATTGAAGCGTCGGCGCTGGAATCTACCCCTCTTCCGCCTCCCGCAGCTTAGCAATCACCGTGAAATCCTCCAGCGTAGTCGTATCGCCCTTGATCTCCCCATGCGTAGCCAGGTCCCTCAAGAGCCGCCGCATAATCTTGCCCGATCGCGTCTTAGGCAGCGCCTCCGTAAAACGAATATCGTCCGGCCGCGCCAGCGACCCAATCTCCTTCGATACCCACTTGCGCAGTTCGTCCTTCAACTGCTCGCTCGGATAGTTCCCGCTCTCCAGCGAGACAAACGCCGAAATCGCCTGCCCTTTGAGTTCATCCGGCCTGCCCACCACCGCGGCCTCCGCCACCTTGGGGTGCGCCACCAGGGCCGACTCCACTTCCATCGTGCCCAGCCGGTGCCCGCTGACATTGATCACGTCGTCCACGCGCCCCATCAGCCAGAAGTAGCCGTCCGCATCCTGTCGCGCGCCGTCGCCCGTAAAGTAACTGCCCGGAATGTCGTTCCAATAGGTCTTCTGATAGCGTTCAGGATCGCCATAAACCGTTCGCGCCATCGAGGGCCACGGCTTCCGCACCACCAGCAGCCCGCCGCTGCCCGCCGGAACCGGGTGTCCGTCTCTGCTCACCACCTCCGGCTGAATCCCAAAGAAAGGCCGCGTCGCCGAGCCCGGTTTGGTTGGCACCGCCCCCGGAATCGGAGCAATCATGATCGCGCCGGTCTCCGTCTGCCACCACGTATCCACAATCGGGCAGCGGTTGTGGCCAATCTTCTCGCGGTACCACATCCACGCCTCGGGATTGATGGGCTCACCCACCGTTCCCAGAAGGCGCAGCGAGTCAAGCTTGTGCTTCTCCACGTACTCGCTGCCCCACTTGATGAACGCTCGAATCGCCGTAGGAGCCGTGTAGAAAATGCTCACTTGGTGGTCGTCGATAATCTTCCAGAATCGCGAAAAGTCCGGCCAGTTCGGCGCGCCTTCATACATCAGCACGGTGGCCCCGTTCTGCAGCGGCCCGTAAACCACGTAGGAATGCCCGGTCACCCAGCCAATATCGGCCGTGCACCAATAAACATCCTCGTCGCGTATGTCGAAGACATACTTCGTGGTCAGGTATGTCTGCACCGAATATCCACCCGTCGTATGGACCAGCCCTTTCGGTTTCCCAGTCGTCCCCGAGGTATAGAGAATGTAAAGCGGATCTTCTGAGTCCATGTGCTCGGCCGGGCACTCGGTCGGCGCATTCGCAATCAGGTCGTCCCACCACCAGTCGCGACCCTCCACCATATTCACCGCGCTTCCCGTCCGCCGGTAAACTACGACATGCTCCACGGTCGGGCATGCCTTCATCGCCTCGTCCACGGTTTGCTTCAACTTGATTTCGACGCCGCGGCGGTAGCTCGAGTCCTGCGTCAAAATCGCCACGCAGGCCGAGTCATTCACCCGGTCGGCTATCGCATTCGCCGCGAAGCCGCCAAAAATCACCGAGTGCACGGCCCCGATCCGCGCGCAGGCCAGCAGGGCGATCGCCAGTTCCGGCGTCATGCCCATATAGACAGCCACGCGATCGCCTTTCCGGATGCCAAGCGCCCTAAGCGCGTTGGCGAATCTCTGCACCTCGACATGCAACTCGGCATAGGTCAAGCGCCGAATCTCGCCCGGCTCCCCCTCCCAGATCAGCGCCGTCTTGTCGCGCCGCGCACCCAGCGCGTGCCGGTCGACGCAGTTGTAGCTCAGGTTCAGTTTGCCGCCCACAAACCACTTGGCCGTGGGCAAGTTCCAGTCGAGAACCTTGTCCCACGGCTTGAACCAGTGAAGGTCTTTCGCCACACCGGCCCAGAATGTCTCCGGATCGTCGATCGACTTCTTGTAGAGAGCCTCGTACTCCTCCAGGCTCTTGATGTGGGCTTTAGCGCTGAACTCCGGCGGTGGCGGAAAGACCCGGTTTTCGCGAAGCGTGGAATCGATATCCTGGCTGGCAAAGGAAGGAACAGGCAAGGAAGACATGAAAACGTCCTTCTGGGGAAGAAAGAATCTTACGAATTACGGCAGCGCCCGGACCAGAAAATCCACGCAATGCCGTGTGGGTGTCACTCTAACCAGCCGGGGCCACACTCGGCAAGTGGCAGCCGCGGTAAACGGCTTTTACATACACTCTGCGGCATTTGACGAAACGTGCCCCGTGGATTTGAGGAGGGAGCAGGGGCTCCGCCGAAACATGGAAATCATTTGGGATTAAAATTGGACTGAATGTGGGCCCTGCCAGTTCGGACAGGACTCGATCTCCTCGCCCGCTAGGGGGAACGGAGGCGCCACATCATCCTTGAACTCGCCAGATCGCTTTCGTTCTTCCTTGCCATGCTCTCGCTCTATCCGGTTCTCGTCAGCGCCTTCTTTGTGCCGGGCAGCGAATGGCCCGAGCGCCTCCTCGCGGCTCTGCTTTACATTGCGCTTGCCGGCTGCGTCTGCTTCATGAGCGGGCTCTTGTATTCCCGGCCGTCGCCCGCAAATCCGCAGGGCGAATCGCTGATATCCACTCTTCCCGTGCGCATGTTCCTGTGGGCAATGGCCGGCATGGCCGCTCTGTTTCTGCTGTCCTGGTTCCTGGTGGAGTACTTCGCGCCCTTGATGCGCCACGATTGCTGCAGGCCCTGATCCCCTTCTCAAAAAGCGCGCCTGCGCGAAACATCAAACTGCCCTCTCAGCCTCGTTGC
>JBEKZG010000488.1:0-3273 GCA_049510095.1 Occallatibacter sp. | reverse complement strand
AGCGGCGCCCTTTCCAGGCTTGTGGACACGAAAGTGCGGCTGCGCCTGAGGCCGGTTGTCCAGCCCCAGCACAGCCTCCACATGGCCGGCAAGCGATTTCGGCAAATGAATCCCACCCTCGCGTAACCGGTATTCCGTGCCATCGATCGTCTTCTGATGCAGTTCCACTCCAAACGCTTTCTGAATGTCCGCGGCCGCGCCCGTCAGTTGCACTGTACGCCGCAGCGCCGACGTCGGATCGCTCTCCACCGTCAGGTTGTACTCTTTCGCGAACCGCTTCACTTGCTTCAGCGCATCCGGGTCAGCCGAATGGCGTCGTTTGTATTCCGTTCGGCTCACTCTCACCGGGCCTGCCGCCCTGCCGCCGCGCTTGTTGATCTTCAGCTCTTCCTTCCGTTTCACAATCACTGAAACGGTCACCTTCGACCTCGCTGGTGTGGACTTCACGTGGACTGCGTTGGAGGCTGGAGCTCTTTCGCTGCCAGCCAACACAACTCGTTCCTCCGCTGAAAATAGCGAAGGCTTAGACGGCACAGACTTCTTGCGGGGGGAGACTGCCATGACTATCCTCTTTCCGGTTCAGGACTCGTTGACCGAGCCTTGAACCCGACAACACCGAATCATATCTTGGAATGATGCCGCATGATACAGAAGCTTGCGCTTGTCGAATCTTTCTTCGACGCCGATGCGCCAGACGGTATGCTCATCTCCAGGGAGAAGCACAGCATTCCCGCCAAATCCGAAACCTCTATGCCATAATTAACGCGGGAATCCCATTTCGTCATTTCCATGGAACCAGCGAAGCCGAAAAAACCTGGTCAATCGGCACACTGAAATTAGATAAGGCCATCCCGCACCGCAGCCTTCCCTGCTTCCTCAAGCGCAACGGCAAGCGCTCCAACGCCGCGCCGGATTTCCTTCCCATCCACCGCCGCAAAACCCAGTTGCAACCCCTCCCGGACATTCCCCGTCTGGCAATATTCGCTCAACGGAATTACCTCCACGTTTCGCCGGGACGCGGCCGCGGCGGCAGCCTTCCCCGTCAATCCTGCGCGGATCCACGCCGCCGTCTGCAAACCCGCCTCGATCCCTATCAACTCCACCAGCCCCGCAAGCTTCGCGTGCGCCGTCTCCTGCAGAACCCCATGGCGTTCCGCGTACACCTGCCGCATCCGGCGCAGGTGGCGCCCAAAGTGCCCCTCGGTAACAAAATCGCACAGAATCGCCTGCTCCAGCAGCGGCGCATGGCGGCTGCTAATAGAAATCAGGGCGGAAACACTGTCCACCAGCTCAGTTGGAACCACCAGGTAACCCAGCCGCAGCGAAGGAAATAGAACCTTGCTGAAGCTTCCCGTGAACAGCACCTGTCCACGACGGTCCAGACTCTGCAGCGCGGGTGCCGGACGGCCCACATACCGGTATTCGCTGTCATAGTCGTCTTCCAGAAGGAACGCGCCCGACCTGCCGGCCCAATCCAGCAACTGTAGCCGCCGCGCCAGGCTCATCGTGATTCCCAGCGGAAACTGGTGCCCCGGTGTCACGTACACCAGACGCGCACCCCGCATCGCAGCCCGCCCCAGCGCCATTCCCTCTCGATCCACAGGCAACGCGGAAATCCTAGCCCCCGCGGCCCGGAACACCGCCGCCGCTCCCGGATAGCCCGGCTCCTCCATGCACACCCTGTCTCCCGGATTCAGAAGCAGCCGCGCCGTCAGATCCAGTGCCTCTTGAACGCCGGAGATGATCGCCACCTGGCTCCCTTCGCACCGAACTCCGCGAGACGTGCTCAGGTAGCTGGCCACGGCTTCGCGAAGAGGCATGTATCCCATCGGATCGCAACCCACAAGCAGGCTCATTGACGCCCGCCGCATCCTCCGCGCCGCCACCTGCGCCCAGAGCGTCGTTGGAAAAAGGTCCAGCGCCGGCATGTTCGGCCGAAATGCACGGCTGGGCCGCGCCTTGAGGTTCTCGAACAGCCGCACGCGCCGGCCGTAGTCTGAGAAGCTATGTTTCACCCGCCCTTGCGTGGCCGCCCCGGCCTCCGCGGTCCGCACAACCTGCAGCAAGTCGTCGGGCAGCACCTTGCTCACGTATGTTCCCGATCCCACGCTGCCCGCGAGATACCCCTCCGCCTTGAGCTGGTCGAATGCGTTCACCACCGTTCCCCGCGAGAGGCCATATTGCTTTGCCAGTTCGCGCGTCGATTGAAGTCGCATCCCAGGACGCAGCCGTCCCTCTACAAGGTCCGCGCGAAGCGAGGCAAACAACCAGCCGTGCGCAGTTGTCGCATTGCCGCGCGCGGGGAGAACAAATTCGTACGAGGAAGTTCGCTTAGCCATCAAAGTGGTCTACTCCAATTAGCATAAATGGACCTTGCGAATAGTCCACTACGGCGTAGTCTCAGGAATGTCATGAATACCTCGACAAAGCCAATGAAGATGCCCCGCACACCAGCCATCATGTTCCTTGCGCTGCTCTGCGCCCCCGCCGCGCCGTCGCAGGTTCAAGATTTGAGCGCCCACCAGGCAGCAAAACCACGCGCAAGGTTTGCGTTCGCCCACTCCCTCCCAAAGCTGGATGGCGGCCGGCTCGAAGCCAAGGTCGTCGAAGTCTACTACGGTCCGGGAGAAGCATCGCGCCCGCACAGCCATCCTTGCCCCGTAATCGGATATGTGGTGCAGGGAACCATTCGCACCCAGGTCAAAGGGCAGCCGGAAGTGCTCGTGCACGTTGGCGAAAGCTTTTACGAACCGCCCAACAGCCTGCATCTCGTCTCGGCCAACGCCAGCAGCACTGCCCCCGCAAGTTTCGTTGCCTTCTTCGTCTGCGACCACACCGCGCCTTTGAGCACGGACGCAAAGGCGGATTCCACCTCGGGAGGCCGGTAACCATGCCCTCAGTCAACTGGAATCGTCTGGTCATCGTCTACGCCCGCACCGCCCTGGGTACCGCATTCCTCTCCGCAGTGGCTTCGCGCTTCGGCCTCTGGGACCGCACCTTCGACCTGAAGCACTTCGCCGGCTTCCTTCAATACGCGGCGCAAGTCAATTCGTTCTTGCCCGTCGCCCTGATTCCATTGGTAGCGTGGACGGCCACCGTCCTCGAAACCTCGCTCGGAATTCTGCTGATTCTGGGACTATGGCCGCGCTGGGTCGCTCTTGCCGCCGCCATTCTGCTCGCCCTCTTCGGCACCGCAATGGCGATATCCTTCGGCCTCAAGTCGCCCATGGACTACTCCGTCTTCTCTGCTTCCGGCGCAGCGGCCTTGCTGTC
>JBEKZG010000487.1:0-3273 GCA_049510095.1 Occallatibacter sp. | reverse complement strand
AACAGGTCGCGATCGCCAACCTCCATCCAGATCCGAATGGGCTTTGCGGGACTGTCCGGAATCAGATGCTCATGAAACTCCCATGCGCCGTGCGGAGTCTGTTCGCTGTGCGGCCACTGCTGGTTCACGTAAGTTCCGGAGTAAGTCAGAACGCGGTGATATAACTCAGGGTGATACCACGCCATGATCAGCGCGCAGGAACCGCCCGAACTCCCGCCCGTCGTAGCGCGGCCGTCAGGATCGTGCGTCAACTTTACGTGCGCCTGAGCTTCGACCAGGGGCAGCACTTCCTGTTCCACCCACTCGGCATAGAGGCCGGACATGGTGTCGTACTCCAGGCCTCGTTCGCTGCCCTGAGCGTCGCCGCTACCGTTGCCGATGGAGATGGCAACCATCGCCGGCACTTTGTGTTCGGCGATCAAATTGTCCAGGACCGTAAACAGGAGCCTGTCCGGCCCGTCCGCCCCAACAATGAAGGGCGCGGCGGTTCCAGCAACATATTGGCTGGGGACGTAAACAGCTACGTGACGTGTGTAGTGAGCAGGATGGCTGGTGGTCAGGATCAACTTGCTGGGATCTGCTGGATCCGGAGTGCCGAATGTACCAGCTTCGCGCGCAATACCGGGATAGATCTTGCTGTCAGCCGAATCCATGGTGAACTCGACGACCGTACCCTGCGGCAAGCCCTCGTGCGGTATTGCTTCCGGCGCGGGAGTGTGCGTCGGGCCAAGGATGAAGTTCCCGTCCACATTCGCTGGAGCATTGGTTGCGTCCGGCAAATCTTTGGCTAGTACATAGCCGGGGGAGTCAGGATCGCGCGTGGGCGGCGTGGGACGCACCGGATGCGCGGGAGTCGGGGCAGAGGGAGCGGCTTGCGGTGCCTGGGCGAGCGCAACGATTTGGCTCGGGCAAATTGCGGCCATCATCCAGATCAAAAGTGTAGCGCCTTGAACACGAATCATTGCGGTCTGTTTTTCCTTCGCTGACATCATTCTCCGCTCCCGAGCCAACATATTCGCCTTCGTTTCCGTTGCGCAGGGCGCGTGAAAACAGCGTTGCTGCCGGTCGGGGAAATATACCATTGGTGACGCGCCGGGGCAAAAGGGCGGATATGATGAATGCGAGTGTTCAAGCAAATCCCCTCAATTGTTAAATCAAGGAGATCCATGCCTAGTTCGCGTAGAAAGTTTCTCACTTATTCAGCCGTTGGGATTCTATCCGCCGCTGTTGAGGCGACTGCGCCCGCGCAAGCCGGCCAGACGCCCCAAGCATTGCCCCCGGGCGCTCCGCCTGCTTTTGGAACATCCGCGCCTGTGGGGCCTGAAGTATCGCCTGCAACGTTTGCCGATGCGGAAAAGCTGGTGCAACTTGAAATGACAGCGGCGGATCGAGCGACAGCGGCAGGGAACTGGCGGATGCAGATGGCGCCGTTGTTGGAGCGCCGTACAGGGCCGCGAAAAATCGAACTCGAGGCACCTCTTGCGCCGGCTACGCAGTGGAACCCCGCGCTGCCTGGGCTTGTAACAGTGCGCCGGAGTGGCAATCACTTCGTCCGCAGCAGCGATTCGGAGACGGCACTTCCGAAGATCGAAGAAGCAATCGCGTTCTCTCCCGTGTGGCAGCTTTCAAGGTGGATTGAGAGCAGGAAGCTTACATCGACTCGGTTGACAGAAATCTACCTCAGCCGGCTTGAACGCTACACCACCCAGTTGCGGTGCGTCATCACGCTTACCCGCGAACATGCCCTGGTGCAGGCCAGACGGGCTGACGCCGAGATTGTCGCAGGCAAGTATCGCGGCCCGCTGCATGGCATTCCCTGGGGCGCGAAGGATTTGCTCGATACTGCCGGGATTGCGACGACGTATGGAGCAGAGCCCTTCCGCGATCGCGTTCCTGCCGCGGACGCAACGGTAACGGAGCGGCTCAACGCGGCAGGCGCTGTGCTGGTGGCGAAGTTGAGCCTGGGTGCGCTGGCGCTGAACGATATCTGGTTTGGCGGGCAGACGATGAATCCCTGGCTGCTGGAGGAGGGTTCGTCCGGATCCAGCGCTGGTCCCGGTGCAGCCGTAGGCGCCGGCCTGGTTGGCTTCGCCATCGGAAGCGAAACCGGTGGCAGCATCGTGAGCCCTTCCATGCGTTGCGGAGTCACTGGGCTGCGGCCCACGTTTGGCCGCGTGCCGCGGACCGGCGCGATGACCCTGTGTTGGTCACTGGACAAGCTGGGGCCCATGGCGCGCAGCGTGGAAGATACGATCATGGTGCTCAACGCGATCTCCGGTCCCGACGGGCGTGATTTGGCGAGTGTCCCAAGCGAGTTGGCTTTTGACGCCACCCAGAGCGTGAGCAGCTTGCGCGTCGGGTACTTTCCAAAATGGATGAACGAGGATCCCGCAACCGATGTGGATCGGGCTGCGCTGCAGGCGGTAAAAAAAGTGGGGATGGTGCCTGTCGGGGTATCGATTCCGGACTGGCCCTATGACTCACTCGACTTGATTCTCTTTGCCGAAGCAGCCGCAGCTTTTGAGGAACTGACATTGAGCCATAAAGTGGACGAGTTGAAGGCGCAGGTTCCGGATGCCTGGCCGAATTGCTTCCGGCAGGCGCGGTTTCTTTCGGCGGTCGACTTTGTGCAAGCGGACCGCTTTCGGCGCAAGGTGGCTGAAGAGATGGCGCGGGTGTTTGCGCAGGTAGACCTGCTGTTGGTCCCTTCACTAAGGGACGAAATGCTGGTGATTACGAATGCCACGGGACACCCATCGCTGACGCTGCGCGCTGGATTTGTGGAAGTCGGCGAGGCGCGCAGCGACTGGGCACCGGATCCCAAGCATCCGTTACCGAAGTTCTCTCCGCCGCGCCGTGTGCCGCATGGAGTCACGCTGATTGGCCGGCTCTTCGACGAAGGCACGCTTGCTGTGGCGGGAATGACGCTGGAACGGGAATTCGGCGTTGCGGGCGAGCACCCACCGGGGTTCGGATCATGATGTTTCGCTAAGGCATTTTCGATGGCATGATTCACTTCATTGATGGCGAAGGCCTCCATGAGCCACAACACCTGCACATACTCACGCCGCCGTTCTTCTTGAGTCTTGCTTCTAACAGACGCCGTAGTTGCATGAAGCACTCCGGCAACCGCCAGCCAACCAACGGTCCGACCTGGTCCAGTGTTCGTGTTTTCTGTTCCCGCGGCGCAAGGTAATGCAGCGGATCGAAGACCACTTTGCAGGCTTCGTAAGGTATGGCTCCGAACACGTCAAGTCCCATACCATCAATGAC
>JBEKZG010000486.1:0-3281 GCA_049510095.1 Occallatibacter sp. | reverse complement strand
TGCCATCCCTATCCTATGGCGCGCCTCGGCGTCATGACCCAAGGTGGGAGCCGGATGCGGTAGTTCCGCTCGTCCGGATCTGTGGAGGGGGGCATGAGCGATCATGGTCCCTACTCCGACTGCGGCCGCCGGCTCTATGCGCGGCTGGCTTCTCGCTGCGCGCGGAGCTCTTCCATGACACTTTGGATGAGGGCTTTGGCGCCTTCCATGCAAGCAAGGACCGCCTGTAAATCCAGCGCCGGTTTGGAGGGGTTGCGGGTGGATGCACAGTAAACGCCGTGCTGCCCGACCATAATCAGCGAGTCAGTGAGCAGGTCGAGCGCCACCGCCAGCCTGCCCCGCTCGACACCCATCATGAACTCATGCTGCTCCAGTTCCGCCCGCTTCTCGTCAAATACGCTCATGGTTCAAGCGTAAATGACGCTGCGGCGAGGACGGTTAAACTGAAAGCAGCTTGTGCGGCGACGCGGAAAGACGCCGGCACGCGGATAAGGCAAAAATGCATTTGAATTTTGGTTGGACGGCGTCCCAGGTTATCTGGACGCTGACGTTTGCGGCGCTGCTGGTGCTGCTGGTGGTGTTGCTCGGACGTGAGCGGTATAAGCACTTCAAGATGTTTTCGATCGGCCTGGTGCTGCTGACATTCAGAATGCTGGCGAGCCGGCTGCTTTACCAGAAGATGGCGCCGATCAACTTGTATGAGATTTTCATCCCGCTTGGGCTGCTATCGGCAATTGTCAGCGTGCTGGTGGTTGTGGAGTTGGCGCGGAGAGCATTTGCCGGTTTATCGCAACGGTCGTGGATTGCGGGGACCGTGGGCGTGGTGACTGTTGGGGCCGGGGTGGTGGCCGTCTGGGGGACGTGGCCGGTATGGAAGACGCTGACCGCGGGCACCACGCTGGGGGTTCTGGAGCTGCTGCAGATCGCGACGCAAAAGATTGAATTGCTGGTCAACGTGACAACGGTGGCGCTGACTCTGCAGGTGCTGCTGTTTGGACGACGGTACACGGCAGGCTGGCGGACCCATGTGCAGGGAATCCTGATTGGACTGTCGACGGTGTCGATGGCGCAAATGCTGCGGGACGGAATCTGGCAGCTGATTGTGTGGAAGGCCGCTCCGCACAGCCAGGCGGAATATGATCGAATAGTTGCGTTGGGGGATAAGCTGGCCAATGCCAGCCAGGTGGTGTTTTTCGCGGTACTGGTGTGGTGGATCGCCCGCCTGTGGTTAGATGAACCGGGGGTGAGTGCGGCGAAGCCGGTGGAGATTGAGGCGGCTACGTTGACCGGTGGCGGGGTGGAGACAGGCGAATCCGAGGACGATTCCAGTGGCAGCGCAGATCGGGACATTTCCGATGAGGATCCGAAACCATAAACGACTCAAATGGGCTATGGATAGGAAGATCTATCCCACCCTGGAAACAAAAACAAAAACGTGGCGAGGGTGGGTACCCTGCGAAATGTGGCGCCCAGTTCATTGGGGGCGAAGTTAAATGTGGCAGCTTGCCTGGCCGCGCTTTTCCAGATAGCGCTGGTGGTATTCCTCGGCGCGCCAGAAGGTTTGGGCGGGCTCGACTTTGGTGACAATGCGCTTGGGTTTGTAGCGGCCTTCGGCGGTAAGCCGATCGATTTTGGCGCGGGCTTGCGCTTCCTGTTCCGGGGAGTGGAAGAAGATGGCGGAGCGGTACTGCGCGCCCCAGTCCGGGCCCTGGCGGTTGAGGGTGGTGGGGTCGTGGAGGGTGAAGAAGGCGTCGAGTAGCTGATCGAAGGAGACGCGCGCGGGGTCGAAATCGAGCTCGACTACCTCGGCATGGCCGGTCTGGTCAGTACAGACGTCGCGGTAGGATGGCTGTTCAAGATGCCCGCCCTCATAGCCTACGGCGGTGGCGGTTACGCCCGGTATGGCGGCAAAGGCGGCTTCAACACCCCAGAAACAGCCTGCTCCAAAGGTTGCTTTTTCAGTGCCCATGAGTGATGAGATGCGGGTGGTTGGGATTCGGTAACAATACTGCGACTTGAGATGCGCGAAGAAATTTTGCATTACGCAGCTTACGTTTGGCGACGAGAGCGGGCATAATCTGTGGACAGAAGCGACGCCTGAATTGCCGGGCGGTGGAGCGGAAGGGAAAGAGGATGGCGGAGCCGGGGGAGGTTGGGCAGAGGGCCAGTCTCAGCGATTATCTGGCGGCGGAAAGGACTCTGCTTGCGTGGATTCGCACCGGCCTGGCCCTGATGGGATTCGGGTTCGTCGTGGCGCGGTTTGGGCTCTTTCTCCAGCAACTCCAGACATTGCGGAATGCAACTCCGGAGCAGTCATTTGGTTTGTCGCTGTGGTTTGGGACGCTTCTGATTGCATCTGGTGTGCTGGTGAATGTTTTTGCGGGATGGCATCACTTCCGGCTGGTTAAAGAACTGGATCGTGGTGAAAGGAACACAGCCACGCCGCAAACCAGGCTGTTGCGATTGCATTTTTTCTGGCGCTTGTTGGGGTGGCGATGGCGATCTAGCTGGTATCAATTCGAAACTCAGGCCATTTGCATGGATGAGGCTGAAAAGGAGACGAAGATGACGCTCGATGCAGGCAGGGGCATTGTGGCTATTCCCAGCAACTACACGGTTGACGAAACGGTGGAGAGGCTCAAAGGGATTCTGGAAGCGAAGCAGGTGACGCTGTTTGCCCTGGTGGACCACAGCGGAGAAGCGGCGAAGGCCGGAAAGAAGATGCCGGCGACGAAGCTGCTGATCTTCGGAAGCCCCGCGGCCGGGACGCCGGTGATGCTGGCCGCTCCGAGTATCGCGATCGATCTTCCCCTGAAGATTCTTATTTGGGAAGACGGCCAGGGGAGGACGTGGATCTCCTACAACAGCCCCGCGTATCTGCAAGCGCGGCACGGCGTGCCACCGGAGTTGCTCAAGAATATTGCGGTGGTGGAGACGCTTGCGGCCAAAGCAGGCGAGTGACGAGTTGCTCAGATTGCGGGTTCGGCGACAATTTCAGATGTCAGGTTGTAAATGAGGCCGTAGGGATCTTTGATGTAGATCCTGGGGAATTCCGGCTCGTCCTTGATGACTTGGCAGCCGTTTTCGACGAGGCGTTGCACGACCTCGGGCACATTGGTGACAGCGACCTCGAGGACAGGGCCAAGGGCGGGTCCATGCTCGATGAAGAGGTTGATGTGCTTGCCATGAAGGCTGATCAATTCGTGGCCTTCCCCGGTGATTTCGAAACCGAGTTGATCGACGTAAAAGGATGCCGCCTCTTTGGGATCCGGGGATTGGAT
>JBEKZG010000485.1:0-3285 GCA_049510095.1 Occallatibacter sp. | reverse complement strand
CTTGGACTACACATCCCAGGGACGGTCATACGCTGCTCAGGAGGGCATCAGGAATCGTAAAGAGTCTGAGTTCCTGGCGATACCAGAGCACGTACGGCCCGCCCTCTTCAGGGATGGTTTGTTCAAGCTTTTCCTCGCCAGGGAAGCAGACACTCTGAAGGAACCAGGTGGCCTTGAAGAGCGGGTCGCGCCTATTACGAAACTCATGACTTATGGATCCACCTATCTTTCTGGTATTCAGTTCCTTGATCCCCTTGCTTCAGCAGCGATGAGCGAAAATGGCGAGGGGCTGGCCTCAATCATCCACGAGATCGAAGCTAACGGAAGCAAGCCCGTACTGCTTGAATGGCTCAAAGAGCTTCGTCCAGACGAAGTGGATGATATTTACACCCTCGAAGGTCTGAACTCCGATTTTGTGCTGGCAATCAAAGAGGGAAACGAGGAATTCCGTTCATCAGTACTCTCCGAAGGCACCCTCCGCTTCATCGCCCTGGCCGCCGCCTTTTTCCAGCCTTCGATGCCCGAAGTCCTCGTCATTGAGGAGATCGAAAAAGACCTCCATCCCAGCCGTCTTCGCCTCCTGCTCGAGCTCATGCGCTCCCAATCCAAGCGCACCGGAACCCAGGTCTTCGCCACCACGCACTCGCCCACCTTGCTGGCCTGGCTAACCGAAGAAGACCGCAAGACCACCTTTGTGTGCACCCGCGATGCTGAGTCCGGAGCCACTAAGATGCGCTCTCTCGCCGAAATTCCGCGCTTCGAGGAACTCCTCGAAAAAGGCAGTCACATTGACGAACTGTTTGCGGAGGGATGGCTGGAATCGGCGCCGCAATGAGTTGGAACGTGCTCGTTGTTCCCGAAGACCCGACTTACAACGGCTACCTGCTAAGGCCACTCTGCAAGCGCCTATTGCGGGAAGCAGGCAGGCCCAACGCGAACATCGTCGTCCTTCCGCAGCCCAGAGTGCAAGGCTACGCCCACGCCAAGAAACTCCTCGAAGACCGCATTCCGCGTGACTGGTGGCATTTCGATTTGATTCTTTTCATCCCCGACGCCGACGGTCTGGCGGAGAACCGGAAGGACGAGTTCAGACGCCTCGAACAACTCGCGGAGCAGCGTACACGCCCCGTCAAGCTCATCTGCTGTGCGGCAGAGCAGGAACTCGAAACCTGGCTGCTCTCCGGCCATCCGGAAAAGCTGAAGGAGCAAGGATGGCGCTGGGCGGAAATGCGCGCTGAAGTCTCCGTAAAGGAGACTTTCTTTCGGCCCTTTCTAGAGCGCTACGGAGACCCCGCAACACCCAGCCAAGGCCGCGAACGTCTGATGCAAGAGGGCCTCGCAAACTATGACGGCATCAAAAAACGTTGTCCAGAGCTGCAAGAGCTGGAAGACCGCATTCGGATTCACATCGCCAGTTTGCCGTAGTCCAAATTTCCCTCCCACCTACTCGCTACTCTCCGCTTGCAGCCTCGGGCCCGCCAATCTAGAATCTCCCCCTCCCGAACTTTTTTCCCCCAATCGCGTAACTCTCTGCATCCCCGCGTACGGCGCAATGCGGATAAGAGAGTAGCAGCGAGATTTATGGCCCACGACTGGCAGCCGGATTTCGAACAACTCGTGGACGAGCACCAGTCCATGGTCTTCTCGCTGGCCGCAAGAATGACGGGCGACCGCGGCCTGGCCGAGGAGATTGCGCAGGATGTCTTTCTGGAACTGGACAGCAACCTGGACAGATTGGAATCGGCAGCACACACCTCCTTTTGGCTTCGGCGCGTGGCGATGAGCCGGTCGGCCGATGCAATGCGCCGTCGTCGGGTGCGCTGCACAGACATGTGGATTGAGATCGAAGAAGGCCATGTGGCGAGTACTGAAGAGCGAGATTCTCCGTTGGGTGCGCGGCTGGAACAATTGCTGGCCACGCTTCCCGAACCGCAGCGCGCGGCCCTCATCCTTCGTTACCAGGAGGACTTGACGCCGGAAGAGATTGCGGCCACGCTGGATGCGCCGCTGGCCACGGTGAAGAGCCAGCTGCAGCGGGGATTGAAGCTGCTGCGCCACAAGGCGCAGAGCCACCTGAAGGAGTATCTCCGGGTGAAGGAGCAGGCAAGTGGAATTTGAACCGATGGACGATTTCGAGCGCGATTTGCGGCAGGCATTGGAGCGCAGGCCTGCGCCGCCGGGATTGAAGCGCAAGGTGATGGAGCGGAGAAGTTGGCTCCGCACGCAACGGCTGCGGAGCCGGTCAGTGCTCTGGCAGCGGCTCGCCGCTTCTGTCGTCCTTGCCGGCGCGCTGTGTGGTGGATGGATGTGGCATGAGCGGCAAGAACAGCGCAAGGGCGAGGAAGCGCGACGGGAAGTCCTGACCGCGCTGCGCATCACCGGGCACGCCCTCAATGAGATGAAGGCGCAACTCGCGGCTCACCATGGGCCCAATCAGGAATGAGAGATTCAGGAACAAGAAAGATTCAGCCGCAGGGAAGGTTAATCATGAAAAATCACATTATCGCTTTTGTATTGGGAGTCGCCGGACTGTCCGCCACCGCGTTGGCGCAAACTTCGCCGTTGCCGTTGCCGCCGCCCGTAGAGAAGGAACTGGCCGCGCGCGCCTCTAATGTCACCGAAGTCACTCTGGGCAAGAATATGCTGGCTTTCGCCTCCAAGTTCATGAACGGCAAAGATGAAGACGAGGCGGCCACGCGCAAGCTTATCGACGGGCTCGACGGCATCTATGTGCGCGATTACGAGTTCGACAAGGAAGGGCAGTTCTCGATAGACGAGATCGAACAACTCCGCAAATACTTTGAAACCAGCGAGTGGACGTCGATCGTGCGTGAGCGCGAACGCAAGTCGGGCGAGACGACCGACGTCATGATCAAGATGGTCAATGGCGAATCGCACGGAATGTTTGTCTTGACCGTCGAGCCGAAGGAACTGACCATCGTGCTGATTCTTGGACCCATCAACATGGAAGACCTGGGCAAATTGAAGGGACTGGGCGGCCTGAGCTCGTTGGGCGACGTCGCTAAGGTTGAGCACGAAAAGGACAAGGAAAAAGCAAAGCACAAGACCTAAGAAAAGACAGGAGACACCGAATGAGACGCTTTTGGTTGATTCCCTTCGGATTTGTAGCTCTGCTGGTGCCTGCCGCGGTCCTGGCCGGCAGCGGCGTAAGCGGGTTTGACAGCGTGGTCCACTCGATTGAAAACCGCTATCACGTGCATGCTACGCACATTCCCTTTCTTGGGCTGGCCAGCTTTGTTTCCCGCAGGGCAACCCATGGCGGCG
>JBEKZG010000484.1:0-3286 GCA_049510095.1 Occallatibacter sp. | reverse complement strand
TGAGAAAGTTGCCAGCGAGTGTAATAGCGAGGTAGAAAGCAACGGGCCAAAAAAACAATCGTCCAGCCCACAACAGAACTTTCATCGCACCTTGCATCGATCCTCCAGGTCTGAATCGGTCTGCAATATATTCTCTGCTTCGATGGGCTTAGCGTCCAGAGTCAGCCCCATTCCCCGCTCCTCAAGGCAAAGCAACCCGAATATGCACACATCCCCAAATGTAACGGATAGTCGTCGTCCCGTCCGCGACAATTCCTCCGAAATCTCGCCATCGCATGTCTTCGACACGAGCAGGGCGAGAATTCTGCGCAGTCTTCGCCAACGCCTGCGCCAGCCGCCGATCCTCGCGCGACCCTGACCGTCGGGTGGGCGAGTCATGGCCTCCCGCCGAGGCGGGAGCGCAGATGAGGGTGGGTAGACGGGCAGACACACAAAAATAGGCGGGGCCGCTGGCTACAAGCCCCGCTCAAATGTTTCGAACGAGCTGAAGATTAGGCTGCCACCTGCTTTTTGGCTGCCTTCGCCTGTTGCTTGGCTGCTGGCTTCGGCGGGGCCTTCTTTGCGCTTTTCGCCGTGTCCTTCGCCGCGAACTCCTGCTTGACCTTGAGGGCCACGGCGTCGCTATCGACCCCGTAGACCTGGGCGGCAGCGCGGAGCGTCTTTCCGCCGTCAGTCTGGGTTCTGGCAGACAGCAGGATCACAGCTTCGATAATCATCTTACCGATGGTGCTCTCATCGGCCTTGCGCACAAAGGCTATTAGCAGCTTGGCAACCGACTCGCCATCCTTCGCCTTGATGCTCCGGCTCCTTGCGGCCACCTCCAGCCGTTTTTCATCCAGCAATGGAAGCAACTGTTCGGCAACAAAGATAAGGTCGCGCTTCATGAGCCGAACGGGAACGGCGGCCACGATGGATTGCAGAACGCGGATTCCGGTAGCGTTCGCGAGTGCCTCCTCGCGGCGGCGCTTCTCCTGCTCCGCTTTGAAGCTGGCATCGGCCTTCGGTGTCTGCTTCTTCGGATGGTGAATCGGGCAGGTAGGCTCGGTGCAAACCTTCCTCAGTTCGCCTTTGTCGATGCCATCCGACACGATGGCTTCTGTGGTGTATTTGCAAGTCTTGAATTCCGGCCACTTCGCTTTCTCCGGCGTGTCGGGTTTTTCCTCCCGGATTTCGACGTACTTGTTGCGCGGAATGGTTTTCTCGCCTTCCGGCTGCTGTTTGTATGCGGTGCTGATCTGGACAAGCTCAGGCTTGGCGGCAACCTTGGCCTTTACATGCGCGTCCAGTTTGACGGCGTAGCAGCTAGGATCGGTGCAAGCGTCGGTATTCCCGCTCACATCCGCAAAGAGCAGTTTGTTGTGTCCGGTGCGCTTGGGGCAATCGACGCAGCTTCCAGCGGCGGGAACAAGTTGCGGGTCGCGTTTGTTGAAAGGCGCCTGTTTCAAGAGCAAAAGGACGTTATGCTCTATCCACTGTTGCAAGTGCCGCACCGGGAGCAGGATGCGCTTGGCCTTGGCTCCTGCTCCATTCCACTCTTCGCGGAAGCAGTTGGCGAGTGCCTGTTCCTGTTGGGCGGGCTGCAATTTGGCGAGGAGCAAGGCGTGGCCGACACCGATTTCCTCGGCATAGATCGCCTCGACAACTGGCGGGGCAAGCTCTGTTAAGCGGACGCGGGCGGCGCAATATGCAGGCGATTTCCCAACTTTTGCCGCGATCTGCTCGATGCTGTATTTCGGCTCTTCCAAGTTGAGCAGGGCTTTGAATCCCTGCGCCTCCTCCAGCGGGTGAACGTCGCGGCGTTGCAGGTTTTCAATTAGCTGTGCCTCCAATGCCTCGGCGTCGGTGAGGTTGACAATGCGGACAGGAACCGTTGGGGCTTCGGCCATCTGCGCGGCGCGATAGCGTCTGGCCCCGGCGACAATCTCGAAGCTCTGATCGGTGAGAGGCCGCACAAGCAAGGGAGAGAGAACTCCCTGGCTGCGGATGCTCTCGGCCAACTCCTTGAGTGCGGAATCCTCAAAAATTCGACGCGGGTTGGTGGCGGACTCGGTGAGGACGGCGAGTGGAAGGTTGCGGTATTCGGTCGCGGTATTCGTGTTCATGGATTGCTCTCCTTTGAGCGGTTGGCCGTATTGTGGGTTGAGCGGACGGCGTTGGGGCCGTCCGCATCTTCAAAAGCGCGGTTAGCTGCCTTGCTCCAGTTCTGAAACGGACTCGCTCTCTTGGTTGGGTTCTTCCACTTGAATAACAGCGAGAATGACAGCGGATGTGCGCTGGATGACTTCAAGACTTTCGGCCAAAAGCGCGGCATCGCCCGCGTACATCTGGATGTAATCGCTCGAAGCGGTTCCCATCTCCAAACCGACACTCTGGCCAACGATGAAAGCAACTGCCTCGGCTTCGGTTTCGCGCACGGTTGCGGTGGTCATCGTGCGGCGTTCGGCCTTGTGTAAAAGCTCATGCGCCGTTTCGTGAACCAGCGTGGTGAACTCCTCGGCCTTCGACTGGCCCGGAAGCAAAGCAATCTTGCCGCCGTAGGAGACGCCCAGGGCCGGGGCGATCTTCTCGTTGAATTCCAGCTTGATGTTCTGCTGTGCGAGGAATGCAATCATCCGGTCGCGGTGCTCGCCCACTTCGCCGGTGATGTTGTGCTCAAACTCCGGCAGGTCCGCGCCTTCGGTCTGGCTGAGATCGAACACGTACACGGCACGGAAGCCGATAAGCATGGGCGCTGGCTTCGCGTCCTGCTCCTGCTCTGCCGCGTCTCTCTTCCGCCGATGGCCGATGATCGGCGCGAGAATCTGAATACCTTTCTCGCCCTTCTTCACAAACCGGCCAAGCTCGTTCCATGCGCGAATGCCCGCTACTCTGGTGGCGGTCGGGCGCTGTCTGGCGATCTGTAAAATGTTGCCAAAAGAATAGGAATGGAACCTCGCCATCGCGCCCAGGTACGCGGTCAAGGTTTCGCTCTTGCCTGCCTCAAGCTGCTGGATGAGGTAGTCCACGGCCTGCTTGATGAGTTGCTGTGTGGGGTTGTCTTTCTGGCTGGTGCGCTGCTGGTAAGGCGACTCGCTACGGCTCTGCCGTGCCGCATTTTTTCTGTGCGGTGCGGCGTTGCTGATTACGGTTGTGCCATTGCTGGCGGCGAAGGCTGTGTTGCTGATTGTGGTTGGCATAACTCTTCTCCTCGATTGCTGCCCGCTGTGGGGCGATCTGCGTGCATGAGGGAGAGCACTGCCTGAAACCCAAATTTCTTTTGTTGAGTGCTCCCGCTTCATGGCTCTTG
>JBEKZG010000483.1:0-3691 GCA_049510095.1 Occallatibacter sp. | reverse complement strand
CTGGAAAAGCCTCCACCCACAGCCGTATTCGAGTTATTGCCCGTTATGGTGGGACCGACGGGAATCGGAAAGTTGCTCGCCAGCCAGATCAGGTTCTTCCTGCCCGGAATCCCGTTCATATAGTCGGCAAGGAACTTAAGGCAATGCAGTGCGGCGCCCGCATCCTGCCATCCGTAAGTTGACCCGTACATAAAGACATCCGGCAGGTGAGGACCGGGGCCCTTTGACAGAATCGCCGCATGAAGCAGCGCATGGTCGCTCGTAAATCCCTGGATCAGGTGCAGCCCAGCGGCATTCACAAAAAGCGCAAACCGGGAACCAGGCTGGGCGTGGTCGATAAAGTCCAGAATCTGCCGATGGGCGCTCATCTGGTCTTCCATGGAGGTGTTCACCATGTCGTAATACAGCACGTAGAGCGGTCCGCGCTCCGGCTCGGTCGGGATGTTCACGTAGGTGTTCGCCGGCAACACCGGCAGTTTTGGAGGAACATAGCTAACAGCGGAGCCATCCACATAATCGAAGGAGAGAATCTTCTGCTCCGTCTTGTCTTCCTTGACAACGAAGTCTTCTCTCTTCAGTCCCCGCACCGGATTTCCCTCTTTGTCCGTCACAACCACATCGATGGGAACGCGCCGCACTTCCAGCCGAAGCAAAGGCCCGGATTGCTCCGCGCGGGGATCCTGGGTTGCCGCCTGCGCCTCCGACCCCTGAGCCTGTCTCGCCGACACCACTGGCATGACCAGAAAAAATGTCGCGAGCGCTATCCGTAAGCTGACCATGACGTCTCCCTGCACTTGCCCCTTAAGCCGGTACCTGCCAGAATCTCACACCCAAGGCCTCAGCGCGAACCGGTAAGCGATGGTTGTCCCACAATGCTTACTGTTAGACCGTCGTGATCCATGGATCGGTTAGCAGAGATTTCAGAAGGTTCTTTTGAACACCCTGGGCGGAATCCACCGGCGTCGAACCGGAGGCGGGACGTCCACCTCCCGGCCGAAACCGCTTCCCTGTGAAAAGTCACGTCCTCACGCCTATAATGTATAATGCTCTCCGAAACCCCGGGATACGCCCATGCGGCTCCGAAATCTTTGAGCTGAAGCCGCTTTCATGCGCACTCCCGCCAAGTGCATCGCGGGCGCCGACCGAGTAAAACGAGGTGGCACAAATGAGCATGCAGAAGAAGCGCACGTCTACAGCGGGCCGGTCAGGCATGGTCGCAGCCGGCTGCTTCGCAGTCTTGTCCTTGGTCTTTACAATCCCGTGGACTCAGGCTCAAACGTCTCCTCCCACTGCGCCTGCCGCCCAACAGCCGGGAGTCAATGCCAAGGTGAACGTGGATGAAGTCTCCCTTGACCTTGTAGTTCATGACAAAGACCACAAACAGATCCTGGATCTGAAGCCTGAAGACCTCGCCGTTACCGACGACGGCACTCCCGTAAAGCTCACCGGCTTTCATCTCGTCAATGGCGCGTCCGGGGACGGCCAGTCGATCGCCATGGTCTTCGATCGCTTTGAAGGCCCAACGGCGAAGAGCGTGCAGAACATTGCGAACAAGATTATCACCATGGTTCCGGATAAGGGCTTCTCTTTCGCACTTCTTGACTTCAAGGGACGCCTGCGCCTGCTCGATGGATTCACTCAGGATCGCGAGGTGTTGGAGCATGCCGTCAACGTCGCCACCGACAGCAGGGCCGTGCGTCTCGAGTCGACTGCCACACAGGCCGTCAATATCGTCACCGACAAGGCGGAAGAGGGCAGAATAGCGGCCGCGGATATCGCGGAGAAAAACCTCATTTCCATTGCCACGAATGGCGTCGACTCGCAGGGTGCGCAGCTGAGCCTGACAGATCGGGCCCGGTGGCAGTCATTGCTCGCGGCGCTTGAAATTTCGCAGCGCATTGTGCAGAATGAGCACCTCTCTCTCCCGCTGGCCGGCCTGCTCGCTCTGGCACACTCGCAGCAACATTTGAATGGGCGAAAATCCATTATCTATTTCACTCAGAACTACCAGATGGATAAGGCCACCAAGGAAATTCTGCGCACGATCATGGGAGTTGCCAATCGCGCCGGAGTGAGCATTTCCATCATCGACATGAACGCCCTCAACACCGGAGGACAGGGACAAACAGACGTCAATAACGCCATGCTCAACGGAGGAGCCGCGTATAACCCATCGTCGCCCACGTACATCTCACCGGCTGGGGTCGGCATGCAACAGGCCTCAGGCGCCGGGCTCGCCCCCACAGGTGTAGGGGTCATCACCGATTTCATGATGGGGAACATCGCCGACAAAAACCCGCTTGGCGACACGAGGAGCCCAATGGCGCAGCTCGCCGCCGGCACCGGAGGCGTCTACATCGACGCGCTGAATTCAACCAAAAAGCCGCTCTCCCAGATGCTTGAGGATTTGACGGCCTATTACCATGCCACATACGCCCCGCCCATCAAGGCGTATGACGGCAAGTTCCGCTCCATCGCCGTGAAGCCACTGCGCCCTGGGCTGGTGGTCGAGACCAAATCTGGCTACCTCGCCTTGCCCTCGGGTTCGGGAAGCGCGAACCGTCCGAACTGAAGCTGGTTGCGCCCTGACCGCCCGAGTGGCAATAGCCGCGCCGAACGCCCCCATGCCAGGTCACCGGCCGCGAAGACTGCTCTATCCGTTCTGCGATTCGCGCACGGCATCTTCGCCGGCCTGCGCCAGAACCTGCTCCTCCGCCGCATTCAGGAGCTTCCGCGTCATCACCTGAAAGTGATACCCCATCACCGCCAGCGTCATCGCCGCCCCAAAACACCGGCGATAGCGAGTCGCCGCCGTCAGCAGAAACTTCCAATAACTCCAGCGCTGTCGGCCGAAAACTCCCTGGCGAAGAATCGAGGTCACAAGCGCGCGCGCATTGCCGCGAGTCAGCCACTGCTGTTGCTGCAACTTCTCGCCATGCTTCGGCTGCGTGCGGCTCAAATAGGTTTTCACGCGCTCATAATACGCATCGCAGCTGTAAATCCTCTTCAGCACCGAGCGGTATCCTTCCACCAGGCTTTTCGCGTCCATGTGGGGAAGAAAATTCAAATGATCGCCCGTGTTGTTGCCCATGCCCGCATCCAGAATCCGGCCCTCCTTCCGCAAGCGCCGGAACAATTGCGTACCGGGCATAGCAGGCTGCGGCGCGTGTTCTGCAGCTTGTTGCTCGCGATCAGGCCCGATACATCGGGGGTTTCGATTCCCAGAAAGACTGACTTGAAACCCGCGTCCCTCATCAGCTGCATCAGTTCCGGATCGTCGGCCAGGTTGAGCGATGCCTCGGTGCTGAAATCGAAATTCGTTTTGTATTGCTTGCGCCATTCAGCCATCGCTTTGCATAGCTCCCTGGCGCGCGCCCTGTTGCCAATAAAGTTATCGTCGACAATAAACACCGCTTCGCGCCAGCCCGCCGCGCGCAACTGGTCAAGCTCCGCCAGCACCTGGGCCACAGCCTTGGTCCGCGGCCGCCGGCCGTAGATCTCGATAATGTCGCAGAACTCGCAATTGAACGGGCAGCCGCGCGAATACTGCACAGACATGGTTGAGTAGCGCTTCATCTTGATCAGGCTCAGATCGGGAAGCGGACTCGTTTCCATCTCCGGTCTCTCTTGAGCCTGGTACACGGCCTTGGCAGTCCCCTGCTCCAAATCCCGCGCCAGTTCGGCAATCAGG
>JBEKZG010000482.1:0-3296 GCA_049510095.1 Occallatibacter sp. | reverse complement strand
CGGTTTTCTTGGACCTCAGGCGCATACTCCCGGCATCTCCGCGTTGTTTGCGACAGTCTATGCGGCCCAGGACGCTCCACACGCTCTTTCGCCCATCTCGTTTGACTATCCCGAGGACGGCTCCATCTTTCCTCCGGGCATCACGCCGCCCACCTTCCTGTGGCGCGATGCGGCTGGAACCTCGTGGAGCATCGACATCGCCTTCGCTGACAAGTCCGCCCCCATCCACGCGACATCCAGAGGTGACCGCATGCATCTCGGCCCCATCGATCCGGATGCCGTGGCCGATTCCAATGCGCCGCCCAAGCTGACCCTGCGGCAAGCCGCTTCATGGGTTTGGACTCCCGATGCGGACACATGGGCCGCCATCCAGCAACACTCCCTTGAACAGCCTGCCACCGTCACCATTACCGGCTATCGCGATGGCCACATTGCGTCCTCGCAGGCCCACATCGCCATCACCACCTCCCGCGATCCGGTGGGCGCCCCCATCTTCTATCGCGATGTTCCACTCATGCCGTCGCCGGGCGTCAACGGAGTGGTCTCCCCGCTTGCGCCGACGGCCATCCATCTCATCCATTGGCGACTGCGCGATATCACCAAGCCGGAAAGCCGCACCGTTCTCAAAGACATGCCCACCTGCGGCAACTGCCATTCCTTTTCCGCCGACGGAAAGACCTTCGGCATGGATATCGATGGCCCGGCCAACGATAAAGGCCTTTATGCCGTGGTTCCCGTGCAGAAACACATGACCATCGACAGCAAGGACATGGTCAACTGGAATCCCAACGGCCAGATTGGAAAAACCAGGGTGGGATTCATGTCCCAGGTTTCCCCTACCGGCCGCTACGTCGTCAGCACCTTCGCCGGCCCCGACTTCAAGCTGCTCGACACCTATTACGTCACCAACTTCCTCGACTACCGTTTCCTGCAGGTCTTCTACCCCACGCGCGGCATCCTTGCCTGGTACGACCGCACCACCGGCCAGCGCGCTCCACTGCCCGGTGCGGACGATCCCAAATACGTGCAGACGGATGGAGTCTGGAGCCCGGACGGCAAATACATCGTCTTTGCCCGTGCCGAAGCTGTTGCTCCGCGCGCTCCGGGACAACCGAAGGCTCTTCACGCACTCGACACCAGCGAAACGCCAATCAAGTACGATCTCTACCGCGTCCCGTTCAACGACGGCAAGGGCGGTACGCCTGAACGCATCGCCGGCGCATCGGAAAACGGCATGAGCAACAACTTCCCCAAAGTCTCGCCTGACGGCAAGTGGATCGTCTTCGTCCAGTGCAAGAACGGCCAGCTCATGCGCCCCGACAGCCAGTTGTACATCGTCCCCTTCAACGGTGGAACGCCTCGCCGCATGAGGGCCAATACCAGCCTGATGAATTCATGGCACAGCTTCTCGCCCAACGGCCGATGGCTCGTCTTTTCCTCCAAGGCGCGCTCGCCCTATACTCAGATGTATCTCACGCACATCGACGCCCAAGGCAATGACAGCCCAGCCATACTCATCGACAACACCACTGCCGCCAACCGCGCCGTCAACATTCCGGAGTTTGCCAACATCCCCGGAGACGGAATCGCGGACATTCAGGTCCACGTTGCCGACGGCCCCGCCGTTGCCGGCATCCCAAAGCTTGCCGATGGTCCCAAATAGAACTGGCGGGCAATGAACATGCCCCGTTCGCCGTTCCAACCGCTGTGCGCCGTCTCCCTGCTGGCCTTGCTTTCGCTTCTGAGCACCGCTTGTCTGCTGTCAGCTTTTGGCCAGTCGCAGTGCGCGCCCCCGGAGCAAATGAAGGCGCGGTTTCAAGCCAAGCCGGACGCCGACGCTTACAAAGACCTCGGCGTATGGTTCGCCGACCAGAAACAGTACTCCTGCGCCGCTGACGCATTTGCCACTTCAATGCAGATGGCGCCCGATCAGAAGGACGCGCCTCATATCGTTTTCATGTTCGGCGCAAGCCTCTATCTTTCCGGAGACACAACAGAAGCCATCACCGCGCTGCAGCAAGCCGAACAACTCGGCTTCCGCGATATCAAGCTCCATGTCATCCTGGCGATGGCATTGGATTCATCGCATTCGACTAAAGATGCTGAGAACGAGTGGCGCGCGGCTTTGGAGTTCGATCCGGAGCTGTCCACCGCTCTGGATGCTCTCTCAAACGACCTCCTCCACGACAACGATTTCGCGGGAACCATCGCTGTGCTTGAGGTTCCTCGCCTCCTGGGCCAGCGAACGCCGCAGCAAAGCCTGAACCTGGCGGCAGCGCATGCCGGGACCGGACGCATTGATGAGGCCGCCCGCGTTCTGCGCGATGGCCTGAACACCTCGCCCGACTCCCTGCCTCTCGCCAATCAACTGGCGAAGACTCTCGTTCAGTTGAATCGCAAGGATGAGGCCGTCGCTGTTCTTGAGCTGGCCATCGCCCGGCATCCTGACGATCCTGGCCTCAAAGCATTCCTCGCCAAGATGCCAAGGTGATAAATCCGACAGCTCTGCGGGACGTTCGGAAGTAAACCGTTCTGCGGCTGCCGGCACAGCGGAATCTCAAACTATGAGTCCTGCGGCAATTCCGCTTGTCAAAAAAATGTGACCCGCGCGGGCAGCAACGCACGGGTCACTGAAACTCACTTGGCTTTTTCCGTCATTGCCGTCGCCGCTTCCGCTTTCAAGGGCAGCTTCACTTCGAGCGTTCCAGTCTGGTCCGTCAAAGTGTCCCGGATCGCCAATCTGATCCAGGCCGCTCCCGGCGGAACATTCAGTTCCTGCTCGGCGTGGAACATCCCTCCCGCCTTGCCTTTCGAATCGGTTCCGCTCGTTACCTGCCCTTGATTCAAAACGCTGTTGAGCAAGCGCCCGTCCTCGTCATAAGCAGCCGCGGCAAATTCAAGTATGGCCGGTGTTCCCTTTCGCGCAGCCTGCGCCTTCAATCGCGGGTCAAAAACCCCGTAATCAATCAGGTATTTTTGCAGCTTCATCGGGGGCAGCGGTTTCACCGGAGCATCTTTCTTCCGAGTGCGGAAGTAGACCGGCGAGTCCTGCAATTCCGCCATCTGCTGCGCGGTGGCCATCTTGGGCGTTCCCTCAGCCGCCAGGTGAGTGCTAAACAGCAGGTCGTGCATCATGGGCGCGCCGTGTTCGATGCTTGCGTACAGCGTATCCGCGGCCTTCGCAGCCAAAAAACGGGATTGCACAACATCTTTCTTGTCCAGCTTCTTGTTCAACGTATCCAAGTCGTCATCCGTCACCGCATAGTAGAGGTTCCGGTAGCTCAGCGTGTAGTTCG
>JBEKZG010000481.1:0-3297 GCA_049510095.1 Occallatibacter sp. | reverse complement strand
AGGGGTTGGACGCCGCTCACAAACGCATGATCGAGCCCTTCGAAAAGCTCAAAGGGGCCGCATTTGACTCCCGCTACATTCACACCATGATCGCCGGCCACACTGAAGCCATCGCAACCTTCAACAAGGAAGCCGCGAACGCCCAAAACCCCGACTTGAAGGCTGACGCCAGCGCGACGCTCCCCACGCTCCACAAGCATTTGGACGGCGCGAAAGACCTTGAAAAGAAGACAGCGAAGAAGTAACGAGCAACTGCGCCTTGGGCGGCCGGATGTGACCTTCAAGACTGATGGCCGCCACGGCAATTACGGCAATTGGCCGCACCGAATGTTTGTGCCTTCCGAAAATCGTTCTGAACTTCCTCCCGATCCCTTCCTGCCGGAATGGGTGCACGTATCTGTTATCTTGGAGGAATAATGAAATCGTTTTCATTCTTGAACCAGTTTTCCTTGTCCAGGAATCCGGGATCGTCTTCGCGCCTCACCAAGCGCCTCGCTATCCTCGCCCTGGCTCTAGCCCCCACCAGCCTCGCCTTCGCCGGTCCCATTCATGACGCTGCCCGCAAGGGCGATCTGAAAAGGGTACAGGCCCTCCTGCAGGCCGACCCCACCCTCGTCAACAGCAAAGACAACATGGGCGACACGCCTCTTCATGTCGCTGCTCTGCATGGCGAGTTAGCCGTCGCCCAGGCCCTCATCGCCGCCGGCGCCGATATCAACGCCAAAAACCTCGCCGGACCGTTCACCCCCGGCGACCTCTGGGACGTAATTTCAGGCCAGAATCATCCGGATCCCGTGAGGCTGCTCACCGTCCACGGCATCATTCAGGCCGATATGAAAAACGGCTACACGCCCCTCGACATGGCCGCCTTCTCCATCCGCTATATGCCCATGGTCAAGTTCCTCGTCGACAAAGGCGCCGATGTCAACGCCCAGGCCTCCAGCGGAGCCACACCGTTGTTCTGGGCCGTCATGCGCGAGCAAAAGGACGAGGTTGTATACCTGCTCGACCATGGCGCCAACGTCAACCTAGCCGACGCCTACGGTGACACCATCCTGGACATGGTGCTCCACCTGCAATACTTCACCATGATCCAGCCCGTTCTCGATCACGGCGCGGACGTCAACGCCATCGACCAGAGTCAGCATCGCCCGCTTACTTACGCCCTCCAGATGGACGACCACAAGTGGGCCGACCTCCTCAAGAAGCACGGCGCGCACGATTAATCGAATCCCGCTCAAGTCTTGAAAGGGCACGGCATTAGCCACCGAGGGATGTCTTGTACCGTTCGGACAGGATTGATGCAATCAGCTCTGGAAAGCCCCCATGTCAACATTTCGAACAGCCGACAGTCGACAAAACCTACCACGGAGCAAGATCCGGAATGAGCCCGCTTCAATTCCTTGCCGCAATCGCCGTTCTAGCTCTTGCCGCGAACGGGGTCTGCGTCGCCCAGCAGCAACCGGCGTCCGCCCGTCAGCCCCTCAACGCCTCAGTCTCCGATTACGGCACCACCTTCATCTTCAGCCCGCCGCCCATCTGCTCCAAATGCATTGAGACTGAGCTAGGCTTCGAATCCGTAAGCCCCAGCCGTTATATTCCCGCCGTCCTTTCCATCGCCCTCTTCAAGACAAGCACCGATTTCAGAGTCCTCGTAAACCTGCTGGATTCGGAGTCAGCCGCCGGCAACAGAACCATCCAGTTCGGCAACCGTTTCGATTTCGTGGTGCGCCAGCAGTTCTATCGAAAAGGCGGCTTCCTGTTGCGGCTACCGTTGCTGCCGCGGCGTGGCGCACGGCGGTTGGTTATTTCATGTCCATCGAGCTCACACTGCGCCATGCGGAAGCCAAGCTTGACCAGTATGCAATCCGCATTCGCCAGGATGCGGAAACCTCTACCGCCGAGACGCGCGCCATACTCGCTCAGTTCAACGCGTCACCCTGGCTGCGCCCTCGTCGAAGGGTCTGAGCCGGCCAGCGTCGCTTGACAGCCTTCGCCCTGTCGCTCAGGCTGGTTCCATGAACTCAACCGACGCAAACGGCACGGGCAATCCACTCGATCCATCGGACTCCGGCGAACTCGGGAGTCTCGCCCAGGTCTTCCGCGATCAGCTCGTCGCCTGCCTCGAGGAGTGCGCTCAAGGCCGCAAAGGCCTCTTTTCCAGCCACGAGCAGTTAGGCGAGGCAGGCCAGGATGCATGGCCTGAAGCGGCGCGCCTGCGGGAACTCGCCCTCGCCCTCCAGGCCATCTTTGCGCAAGCATCCGAGTCAAGCCCGCTTCCCAGCCCCCTCGTTGACGAATTCCTTGACCTCTGTTCCATCCACGGCGAATCCAATCCCGGCGAACGCAAGCTGGCAAAAGCCTTCCTGACCCGAATCGAGAATGGCCAGGTGGGCACGCCAACCCAGGAGGAGCGAAAACCCTGGTGATCCCGCACTCCTGTCTGGCAGGCCAATTCCATTTTTGGACCCACAAGGCGAGAATATAACCAACCGTGTTATGATTAAAATGGCTAGATGAAGCTATGACCGGGACCGATCTAAAGTCCGCACGGCTGAGCGCGAATTGGAGTCAATATCAGGCCGCGTCCAGACTCGGCCTGACGCAGGCTTATCTATCGATGGTTGAACAAGGACATCGCCCGGTAACCTCGAGACTTGCCGTGCGGGCCATGAAGATATTCGATCTTCCGCCAACGGCACTACCAATTCAGCCCGACGAATTCTCGACTTGGAACGAGTGCGATTTAAAGTCGGATCTGGGAGCTCTTGGGTATCCCGGCTTTGCGTATCCCGGTACAAGGCCTGCCCGCAATCCGGCAGAGCTCCTCTATCACGCGCTCGACCAGCCCGACCTCGATACGCGCATTGTCGAGGCGCTCCCCTGGCTGGCTTCGGTCTATACGGATATGGATTGGGACTGGCTCACACGCCAGGCCAAACTCAACGACCGGCAGAACCGGCTTGGATTTGTAGTTTCATTGGCCGGAGAGTTGGCAAAAAAGGCGGGCGACTCAGTGCGCGCCAAAACACTGGCCGAACAGCGAGCCTTACTCGACCGCTCGCGCCTGGTGCGCGAAGACACTCTATGCCATGACTCCATGCCCCTGTCCGAGCGCAAGTGGCTCCAAAAGAGTCGCCCTCCGGAAGCCCGGTACTGGAATCTCCTCACTGACCTGGACGTGAAACACTTGCTCCAGGTATCCGCGCGTGTCGGCGGTTTTGTTATCACCATGCATTATGGTCGCCCCGCCAAGCGTTAGCTGAAATGCGTCCCGCCCTTGATCGCAAGGCCGCC
>JBEKZG010000480.1:0-3309 GCA_049510095.1 Occallatibacter sp. | reverse complement strand
CGCAGCCGGCGTGACCTGCCTTGGCTGCAGACGCGCGATCCTTATGCTATCTGGGTCTCCGAGATCATGCTGCAGCAGACACGGGTTGCGGTGGTTGTGGAGCGCTACCGGGCATTTCTGGCACGGTTTCCTACGCTACGCTCGCTGGCTGAGGCTCCGGAGCAGGAGGTGCTGGCGCTGTGGAGCGGGCTTGGCTACTACAGGCGGGCGCGGATGTTGCACAAGGCTGCGCAGGATGTTGCAACAAATCACGGCGGCATGATGCCGACAACATCAAAGGAACTGCGGCTTCTGCCAGGAATTGGCGCCTATACGGCTGCCGCGATCGCGAGTATTGCGCATGGCGAGGGAGTGGCCGTGGTGGATGGCAATGTGGAACGCGTGCTGTGCCGGATGGCCGGGTGGGAAGAAGGCGGACGTGCCGGTAGCGCGGGTCTGAGGCGCAAGATTGAGGACTTTGCGGCGGAGCTTGTAGATCCAGAGGAACCGGGCGAGTGGAACCAGGCGCTGATGGAACTGGGGGCAACGGTGTGCCTGCCACGGAATCCGCAATGCCTGACTTGTCCGCTGATTGAGGATTGCACAACACGCGGGGAGCACAAGACGCTGCCTCGGGCCCGCATGCAAAACCGCGAAGCGGCGTATGCGCTTTGCGTTCGAAATGGCCGGAACAAAGGCGCGGAAATGGAAGATGGGGAAGTACTGCTGGAGCAGCGGCCCGCGTCTCTGACGGTGATGCCTGGGCTATGGGAGCTGCCGGAACTGGCGGACCCGGCATTTCCGGAAGAAGAGCTGCGCCTGACGGTTCGTCATGCCATTATGCAGGTCAATTATTCTGTGCGGATCCGCGCAGTACTTATCCAAGAGCATGAGGAGAGCGATCTGTCGGCGTTGACTGACAACGGAGGCGAACGGCGTTGGGTACGATTAAGCGAAGCGGGCAAGATGGCGCTTACCGGGTTGGCGCGGAAGGTTCTCAATCGGATTGTGTTCGAGCCGACGGGGCTCGAACCGCCGAACTAAGTTGTAATGGGGAAATGAAGCGACCGGGGCGTGTGAAGCTTCAAGACTTGTTAGTAATAGTCGGCGCAGCTCAGGTAATAGCCGCAGTGGGTGCAGACCAGCTTGCAATGGTGGCCGGTAAGGCGATGGCCGCAGTTGGGGCAGATCTGGCAGTGGTGATCGACAGGCTGGGCACCGGCTGGTTCCGGATGTGGATCCGGGGCTGGAATTGGGCTGGCATCGGGACCCGGACTTGAACCGGAATGTGAAACTTTAACGTTAAATTCGGGATCGATGGCCTGGGGCCGCTGCGGCAGCATGGTGGACAGATTAGCATAGGACGAGAGGCCGCATGAATCGCGGTAACGGGCGCGGCCGGCGATGCATCGAAGCGTGATGAATCAATGATCAAATGGTCAAATGAACAAATGATCGATGCCTGATTCATCAAAGAAATAGTTCCGGCGCGAACTTCTCCCGATTGCGCGCGCCGGGCAAAGCGATCATTCAATTTTGAACCGATCCGGAATGGAATCTGGATCGCCCCAAGGAGGGACAATGGCAAGCAAGGCAAGTGCGGTTTGGACAGGTTCACTGAAGGAAGGCAAGGGCACCATCTCGACGGCGACCGGTGTGCTGAGCGATGCAAACTACTCTTTTGCGACACGGTTTGAAGGCGCCGATTCGGGCACTACTCCTGAAGAACTGATTGCGGCGGCGCATGCCAGCTGCTACTCCATGGCCCTGGGAGCGACGCTGGGCGGCGAGGGCTTTACCCCGGAAAAGATTGAGACCCATGCGGCGGTCACGCTGGCCAAGGTCGAAGGCGGCTTCGCGATCACCAAGATCGCACTCACCACCACAGCCAGCGTTCCAGGGGTCAGCGAAGAAGCCTTTGCGAAGGCCGCAGCGGGGGCCAAGGCAGGGTGCCCGATCTCGAAGCTGTTTGCCAACAACACGGATATCGAACTGGACGCCAAGCTGGTGTAAGTGGAACCCGAGACACGAAGTGCTTAAATGGATCGGCCCATCCCACCCTCGTCTTTCTTCCTCCAGTTGGGGAGTTCGACGAGGGCGGGATAGTTGCTTTTGACCCGGAGCGCCAGTACGCGGATGCGAGTGACGCTTCGGGAGCGATGTTCTTGCAGAGTTATTCCGGCTGGACGCCAAATGATTCGCTGGCGGCAAAGTTGTTTAACGATACTCCGCCGCTGCCGCCGGTGAGCGTGACGGTGAGGGTGGTTTGAAGCGTGGTGAGGGGCGAAACGGCAACCGAATCGGTCTTCCTGATCGAGCAAACTTCCTCGCAGATCTCATCGACCTCAAGGCTGTACGGGCTTGCGGTGGAAGCGGGGGACGACGTGCTTTGCTGGGTTATGGTTACGCTGCCGATGATTCCCGAAATCTTTGCGGTTCCGAGGTCAAGCGCGAGCTCGGCTGCCAGCGGCTCCGGTTCGTCCTCGGGCGGAAAAGGCACTACGTTGTAACCGATGATCGAGACCTGGGTTTTCCCGGCGGCGGCACTCCAGGGGGCCGAGAAGTTGAGCCCCTGGAAAGGAGCCGTGGATATGGGGAGTGTGGCTGGAGTCACGATGATCTCCGCCGGGGTAATTGTGTTCGAGACCGGAGCAGCGTAGGTGAAATCGCGATAGAGGGCGCCATTGAACATGCATCCTTCAGCGCCAAGCGCAATGTAGCTGGCCAAGGTTCCCTCGACGCAGTTGGGAAAGAGCTCCTGAGCGAACGTTGGGGTGGAAACCAGCAGCGCGATGGCTGCCACGAGAACAGTTTTCGTTTTCATCGATGGTTACCTCCGTGGGATTATGTGAAGAACAGAGCACACTTTAGTACCCTATTTTGGTAACTGTCAACGCTTTTTCCCGATTACCAGATTAAGAAACGGCAACTCACTGAGAACGGGCGGTTTAGTCCTCCGTTCTCTCTACGGGCGGCACATTTGACACGCAGTCCTGCATTTGCGAGACTCAAAGATGCTGCCGGTTTGGCAAAAAGCCAAACTTGTGAACCGTGCCGAAGTGGCGGAATTGGCAGACGCGCGTGGTTCAGGTCCACGTACTCGCAAGGGTGTGGGGGTTCGAGTCCCTTCTTCGGCACCAGCCGTTTAGAATCAATAGGTTAGGTTTTCTTCCTAAGAAAAGCCAGCGGTAAACCTCAGTTTTCCTCATTTTTCGGTATTAGCCGAGAGGAGAACTTTGATACCAATGGCAACCCAAAGTACAGTACCAAACCTTACTCTCAGTCAGGACGCACGACTATACAAGTACGTCCGCCTTCCGAGCGGCTGGA
>JBEKZG010000048.1:0-12396 GCA_049510095.1 Occallatibacter sp. | reverse complement strand
GGCAAGGTTGCCCGGGTTGCGGCACGCCGATTGCAAGCAATTGACTTCGCGTCAGCGATTGAGGATCTGCTGAATCCGCCCGGCAATCGGTTAGAGAAGCTGAAAGGCGACCGGAGGGGCTGGTGGAGCATCCGCATTAATGACCAATACCGGGTGTGCTTTCGTTGGGACGGCAAGGATGCGTGGGATGTGGGGATTATTGACTATCACTAAGGAGAATTGGCCATGAGTATTCCGCGGAAACACGATCAGAGAGGGGTCCCGATCCATCCCGGAGAGTTCTTGCGTGAGGATTTTCTTGTACCGCTGGGACTTTCGGCCAATGCTTTGGCTCTTGCCTTGCGTGTACCCGTCACGAGGATTTCGGAAATCTTGCGCGAGCGCCGGGGGATTACGGCGGACACAGCGTTGCGCTTGGCGCGATACTTTGGCACGACGCCGGACTTTTGGATGAAGATGCAAATGTCTTACGACCTCGCGGTGGCCAGCCGGGAAGTGAAGGCCCGGATTGAGGTGGATATTCTTCCAGCGCCGCGAACGGGGAATGGGGATTTGAAGGCTCGGCAAATTGCTTGAGCGGACAATTTTTAACGAGGAATCGAGTTCAAAACATACATGCCCACTACGACCAACAAAGACTATTACGCGACGCTTGGCGTGAAGAAGACGGCTACGGCGGAGGAGATTCGCAAGGCCTTCCGCAAGGCTGCGCGGCGTTATCACCCGGACGTGAATCCGGGCGACAAAAAGGCGGAGGAGAAGTTCAAGGAGATTTCCGAGGCCAACGATGTGCTGAGCGACGAGAAGAAGCGGAAGATCTACGACCAGGTGGGCTTCTACTCGGACCAGATTGATCCGGCGCAGGCGGAGGCGTATGCGCGGCAGCAGGCCGGGGGCGGGCATCCGCCGGTGAATTTCGACGGTTTCGATTTCTCCGGATTTCAGGGAGGCGGGTTTGGCGCGCAGGGACAGCCTGCGGGTGCCGGTTCGGCTTCGTGGGGCGGGTTCAAGGATATATTCTCGGGAATCTTCTCCGGATCGCAACAGCCGCAACGACCGCGCGGTCCGCAGCCGGGAACGGATCTGGAGTACCAGGCGACGGTGGACTTCTGGACTGCGATTCGGGGTGGTCAGGCACGAATACAGATCACCCGGCAGGAAGTTTGCCCGACGTGCCACGGGCAGGCGCACACCGGAGGTCCGATGCAGTGTCCGGAGTGCAACGGCACGGGCCAGGTTACGCAGATGGGCGGACGGATGAAGTTCAATATCGCCTGTCCGCGTTGTAATGGGACGGGACGAATTTCCAACGACTGCCCAACCTGCCACGGAGACGGCGTGGTGAACAAGACGGAGACGGTGGAGTTCCGCATGAAGCCGGGCACGCGGGACGGACAGCGAATCCGCCTGCAGGGCAAGGGGAATGCCGGTGTGAACGGCGGCGCCCCTGGAGACCTGTTTGTGATTGTGCGAACAGGGACGCACCCGGTGTTTACGCGTGTGGGCGACGATATCCAGGTGAAGGTGCCGGTGACGATTGCGGAGGCCACGCTGGGAGCGAAGGTGGATGTGCCGACGATCGACGGACGCGCGCAACTGAAGATTCCACCGGGAACGCAGAGCGGGCAGAAGCTGCGGATGAGGGATCGGGGCGTGGAGAATGCGCAGCGGCCGGACCAGCGCGGGGACCAGATTGTGACTGTGGATGTGGTGGTGCCGACGTTACAGGACGAGCGCAGCAAGGAGATCATGCGGGAGTTTGCGAAGCTGAATAGCCAGGACCCGCGGGTGGCGCTGTTTGAAAAAGACAGGGAGTAAAAAGCAGGGACCAGGGGACCCAGGGACCAGGGTGCACCTCACTTGCGTTGCAGTAAGCTGATTGCGAGACTGGACGACATGGTGGCGAAACGCAAATCGAAGGGCGCGTACATGATTTCGGCGGTTGCCGAGATGTACGAAATTCATCCGCAGACGCTGCGCCTGTATGAGCGCGAGGGTCTGCTGAAGCCGTCGCGCACAGAGGGCAACACACGGCTCTATACCGACGAGGACCTGGAGCGGCTGGAGTTCATCCTGAACCTTGCGCGGGACCTGGGAGTGAATATTGCCGGGATCGCCATCATTCTGCAGATGCGGGAGCGGATGGAGGAGATGAACCTGCAGATGCAGAGCTTTGTTGAGTATGTGCGCACAGAGATGCTGACGCGGTTTCAGCAGAATGCGCCCGGGGCTGCGGGAGCGATTGTTCCGTTGCGCCGGCCGGCGGTGGTGGTCAAGACCAGTGGGCCGCGCAAAGTATAGGTTCCAGCCTACGTCAGCGCATACATGATTTGCGCGGAACTTGGGGCAGATCCGACGCGGCGCAGGGCCATCGAATCTTCATCGCAGGGAAAAGCCCTCAGCCGGTATGCTTGAAGCTGCATGTTCCACGTTCTCCTTGGATTGGCTGTCATCGGGCTGGTGACCTCTACGGGCTTTGCCTGCATGGTTCTGGGGGCGGTGCCGGGATTTCTGCGCGAGCGGCGGTTGGCCTTTGCGCCGATGGAATCGGAGCCCGGGTTTACTCCGCCGCTGACTCGGCTGAAGCCGGTACACGGAGCCGAACCGGGGCTCGAAGAACATCTGGCGACCTTCTTCGAACAGGATTATCCCGAGTACGAGGTTCTTTTCTGCGCGCGGTCGGCGGAGGATGCGGGCCTGGAGACGGCGCGCCGCGTGGCCGCTCGCTATCCGGAAATTCCATCGAAGTTCCTCTTTACCGGCGGCCAGCCGGACTACATCAATGCCAAGGTTGCATCGTTGGAGCGGATGGAGGCTGAGGCGGCGCATTCGATTCTGGTGATCAGCGACAGCGATGTGCGGGTGACGCCGGATTATCTGCGGGCGATTGCACTGCCGTTTCATGACGAACGGGTGGGAGCGATGTGTTGTTTGTATCGCGGCGTGGCTGCGGAGGGCGGATTGTGGGCCCGGCTTGAAGCTGTGGGAATGAGTGTGGAGATGTCCGCCGGGGTACTGGCGGCGCGGACTATGGAGGGAATGAAATTTGTGCTGGGGCCGACGATGGCCTTCAGGCGTAATGCGATCGAGCGGATGGGCGGGTTCAAGGTGACGGCCGATTACTGCGCCGACGACTTTGTGCTGGGGAATGAGACCTGGAAGCTGGGCCAGACGGTGGTGCTGAGCCACCACGCGATCGACCACATGGTCATCAATGCAAGTTTCTGGTCATCGATGAAACACCAGGCGCGCTGGATGCGTTCGACGCGGTTCTCGCGGCCGGCGGGGCACTTTGGTACGGCGCTTACGTTTGGGGTGCCGTATGGCCTGCTTGCGTGGGGGGCGGCGGCGGCGCTGGGTCATCCGTCTCTGGGGCTTGGGCTGCTTGGCTTCAGCGTGGCTGTGCGGCTGGTGCTGGCTGTTGCGGTTGGGGGCTTTGTGGTTCAGGACAAGAGCTGGTTTGGACTCCTGGTGCTTTATCCGATTCGGGATTTGATGGGCTTCGGATTCTGGATGGCCAGCTACTGGTCGAGCAAAGTGCTTTGGCGAGGGCGCGTGTATCAATTGCTGCCGGGAGGCAAGATGCGGGCCGCGGAGTAACCACCTGCGGTGGGGCAGACGCTCGCGGGAGGCTCGCACTGGGTTTGTGGGTTCCCGCCCTTGCGCCAGAAAAAAGCGCAAGAACGGGGCATGGAACTTCATGCCACTTCGGCCGCTTGCGGTGGGGCAGACGGCACCTGCGGTGCGCTGGATGCTCGCGGAGGCTCGCGATGGCATGGTTGTCTTGCGCAACAAAGGGCTAACTGCCGTGCTCGTCAGACAGTCTTATCGAATAACGTGATCATTCTGGCGGCGTTGATGAAGGCTAGAGGCGTAGACTTCTTCGGTTGATGACTCCAACGTGTTGGTGGGTGGCCGGAATTGAATGGCCGGAACAGGGCATTCGAGCCAGCTTCAATACCTGAAAGTCCGGGGAGAGTGAGAATGCGAAGATTCTTGTTTCGGTTCTTCCTGTTTGCGATAAGCGCCATGGAAGCGACCTCGCAAACTCCCGGCCCATCCGGCGGCGCCAACAACCTGGCTCCCCCGCCTCCGGAATCCACTTACATGCTGCATATCACCACGCGAGAGGTGTTGGTGGATGTTATCGCAGTCGATTCCCGCAATGAGCCAGTTGCTGACCTGACGCCCGCCAACCTACAGGTCTTAGAGGAGGATGGTCCTCCTCGCGGTGTTCCAGTAAGCATTTCCAATCTTCGGCTCATCGATCCAACCGCGGTGGAAGCCGCTCCTCTTCCCGGCAACGGTTTTCGCATTGCAGCAAACGAGAGCTGCCTGCAGCGCCAGACAATCCACTACGAACTCGCGTACCACCCTGGGCCGAAGGGCTTGACCAGCGGGTATCACCAGGTGCTGATTCGCAGTACGCGCCATGGCATTCGCCTGTTCTATCGCCACAGCTACTACATTGGGGCAACCTCGCCTTCCGACAGTGCCCCACAAAAGTCACCATCGGAAATCGAACACGAGCTTCAGGTCGACGCCTGCAGCCATCCGGTGGCGCCGCTGTCCCTCTCTCTCCGTGCGTACCGCATAGCCACGGGCAGTCAGGACCTGGTCCGCTACAGCGTCAGCATCGAATCCGGTTCGCTGGACTTCGTCTCCTACCCTGAGAACCGACGCCAGCTCGAGCTGGATTACGGCGCATGCAACTTCAATGCCGCCGGCAAACCGATCGGTTACATGAAGTCTTCAACCGACCAGGTGCTGACGCCTGTCGAATTCGCGCATGCCCAGGCGCACGGTTTCGATCGCCTGTTCGACTTTGCTCCTCCCAAGGATCTGGCGATGACGCGCTTCGTTGTGCGCGATCGCGTAACCGGCAATCTCGGTCTGGTCGATGTGGCATTCCCGCTTCCTCAAGATTCAACGCACGCTGACCCCGCGGTGATGGAGGAACTCAAGCAAGAGAGGATGCGGTATGGGCTGGCGATGCTGAAACAGGCGGACGCGGAGGCCATAGCAGGCGCCAACGGCGTAAAACCGCCTCCATTTAACTATTACGTTGTTCCACCCCAGGGACCTCTTGGATCTTTCGGATCCGTTGTGCCGCGCCCTAACGCGTTTTGCGGCGATGTGTACGAACTGCATGCCGGGATTCAGAGGCTGCCGGATTTCCGTGCGCTCGATCCTATCGGCTCCATCTATACCGACTCTCTTGCGGTGCCGAACCAGGTCTTCGAAGGCACCAACGGCATCCCTGGCGTGACCGATCGCACCACGTGGTTTGGGGTGGATTACCATGCCAACTTCTGGGTTAGGGATGCAGGAACCTACAACTTCGAGATGACCTCAGACGATGGAGCGATCCTGCAGATTGACGATCAGCGGGTCATCGATCTCGATGGGCTCCACTCCGCTGTTGCCAAGCCAGGGCGCATCAAGCTCGATGCAGGCCGCCACACCATTCACATTCCTTACTACGAAGGCACCCCGTATGCTGTGGCGCTTAGCCTTTTTGTGCGCGGTCCCGGAGAGGAGGATTGGAAGATCTTTGACCTCCGGGATTTCACCGATCCCGATTCACATTGACGGCACCTGCGGTGGGGCTAATAGCTCGCGGGAGGCTCGCACTGAGTTTGTTGTGGTGCCGGGGCCGTTCCAAAAATTGATGAGGTTGTAAGACAGAGTGATCGGACAATTTGAAGATGTAAGACAGAATGTAAGACGGGAGGGTTCGCGAATGTTTGAAAGATACACCGAGAAAGCGCGCCGGGTGATCTTCTTCGCACGGTATGAGGCGAGCCAGTTCGGCCAGCCGTATATAGAGACGGAGCATTTGCTGCTGGGCTTGATGCGCGAGGATAAGGCTTTGACGAATCGGTTCCTGCGCTCCCATTCATCTGTTGAGTTGATCCGGAAGCAGGTTGAGGCGCACACGGAGGTTCGCGAAAAGGTCTCGACCAGCGTGGACTTGCCTCTTTCAAATGAGTGCAAGCGGGTGCTGGCGTTTGCAGCGGAGGAGGCGGATCGACTGGGACACAAGCATATTGGCACAGAGCATCTTTTGCTGGGATTGATGCGCGAGGAGAATAGTCTTGCGGCCAACATGCTGGCGGAACGCGGACTGGAAATCACCAAAGTGCGAGAGGAACTGGTCCGTGCGGCGACTGAACCTGCTGGAGCAAGCACCGCGGAGTCCGCGCCTGGAAAAGGGCTGACCCGCGATCTGACGCAAGCGGCATTGGATGGCGAGCTTGACCCGCTGGTGGGACGCGAAAAGGAACTGGAAGGAATCATCGAGATTCTTGGAAGACGGAACAGGAAGAACCTGGTTCTGGTGGGCGAACGGGGAGTGGGTAAGACTGCGATTGTGGAGGGCCTGGCGCAGCGCATTGCGGATGGGAAGGTTCCAGGGTTCCTTGCGGAGGCGCGGATTGTGGCGTTCGAAATCCAGCAGATACCCGGCGCGGCGAAAGATGCGGCGAAGCAGGGAACGCAATTGATTCAAATCGTCAAGGTGCTGGCGGATGCTTCGAATGCCATTTTGTTCATTGATGATCTGCATGCCTTTGTGTCGCCGGCCTTCGTTGCCGGATTGCAGAAGGGAGTTGAGATTTTGAAGCCGTTGATGCTGGGAGGCTCAAGGCAATTTATAAGCACCGCTACGCCCGGCGAATATCGGGAGCTGACGGAAGCAGCTCCGTGGGTGGGAGATTGTTTCAGGGCTGTTCATGTGGGGCCGTTGAATGAGGAGATTACTCTTCAGGTGTTATCGGCCCGCAAGCACCAATATGAAAAGTTTCATGGTGTTACGTATTCAGACGAGGCTCTTGATTGTGCGGCGCATTGCGCGAATCGTTTTCTTCCGGAGAGCCCGCTTCCGGGCAAGGCGATTGAATTGCTGGACGCGGCCGGGGCGCATGTAAGGTTGCGCCAGGGCGCGCTGCCAGAAGAAATCATCGAGTGCCAGAAGCGGATCAAGTTCATCGTTCATCGCGCAGACAGTGCGATCGCGAACCATGAGTTCGAGAAGGCGCGGTTCTACTCGGAGGAAGAGAAGAAAGAGCAGGCGAATCTGGGATTGCTGCGGGAGAAGTACAAGCTTGATGATTCCGCCGCGGGCATGGTGACCCGCGAGGATGTGGAAGAAGTGATTGCACGGTCGGGGGAGTATCCGTTTCAGCCGTAGTGGAAGAGGACGCGATCGCTTCCTACTTGAGCGGGCGGTCCGTCCAGAGGGCTTTATCGGCGAGGGATTGGACGGCGTAGAGACGGCCGGCCAGGAGACTCTCGGCTTTCTGCTGGTTCTTGTCCTCGGCGAAGAGCCACTTGCGCTCGCCCGTTCCCCATTCCTTTGAGAGTTGATCTTCACTGAGGAAAATGTCCGGCGCATCGGGGTAGCAGGAGCCCCAAAGCAAGGGTGTGCCTTCGCCGTGCTGGCCGCAGCGCGGGAGGACTAGCATTGCCGGTTTGCCCGCAAAGAATTTGTGCGTATAGAAGACGACCGAGGAAGCGTCAGACTGCTCGCCAAGGATGATGAAGGTGTCGGCGGGCGAGCCTTTCTGGATGATGGTGTCGGCGATTTGTTTTGAACCGAGCATGGGATCGAAGCGGGCGAAGGCTATGTGCGCGGCAATGAGGAAGATAGCGGAGGTGATGGCGAGGCTGACGGTGGCGGCGATGTGTCTCCCTTTGAGCCTGAGAATCCAGCCGACGGCGGGGCCGATGAGGAGAGTGACGGCAGCCAAGGCGGCGGGGAGACGAAGCGCGGCAAAGGATGCGCCGGTGAGATCGAAGAAGTGGGACATGGAGAGGGTGTAATCGCCTACGCCGCGGTGGGCTAGAACTGTACCGATATCAGGGACATAGGGGAGATTGCGGGAGTCCCACAGGCACCAGCCGAGGACCGCTGCGGCCAGAACTCCGACGACGGCAAAGACGGCCTGTGCGCCGGTGAGCCAACGTGTTGAAAGCAAAGGATGGGCAGCATTTTCGGTTTCGTTGGGCGTGCCGTCGAGGCCGCGCTTTTCCTCAATGGAGGCGACGACGCCGGCGATGAGGATGAAGAGCGGCGGCCAGACGGGGAAGGTGTAGTACTCCTGGTTGGTGGAAATGGAGAAGAAGAGCAGGCTGAATGCCGAGAAAAGGCTCAGGAGCCATACGGTGCGAACGCGGAATTTGAGCCTAACTACATAGCTGGCAACATCTTCGCGGATGGCGTGGTCGAGATAGAAGTCGACTGTGTGGCCAGCGTCGTGACGGAGATGCTGGAGCCAGTGGTGGCGTGTTTTCCAAGCAACCGCGACGAGAGCGGGGAGAAAAATGCTCCAGGGAAAAAGCCAGATGAGGTGCGCCAGCCAGTATAAGGCAAAGGGCATCTTGTTGTAATCGTGCGGATAACGCTGGCCGAAGAAGCGGAGAACGTGTTCGTTGATGAAGTAGAAGTACCAGAAACCATGGACGTTACCGAGGGTGGGGTGGTTGCCGTGGGGGTGTCCCTGGTCAGGATTGGCGAGGCCGCAGAGGATGTGCCAGGGTGCGGCGATGGCGAGAAACAGCAGGAAACCGGAGACGGGCTTGAGGGCGCGCCAGCGACGCCACTGGCCGGTGAGGAGGAGGTAGGGAACGGTGGCGCCGATGAAGAAGGCTGGAGCGATAAGTCCTTTGGTTAGTGAGGCCAGGGCGACACACGCCCAGGTCCAATAAAAAAGATTGGGGCGATTGGACTCGAGGCCGGTGATGAGGCAGTACAGGGCGATGAGGAGGAAGAGGGCGAGGATGGCTTCAGGGATGATGAAGCGGGTGAAAAGAAAGGGGCCGATGGAGGTGAGGACGCCGAGGCCGGCGTAGAGTCCGGCGCGGGAGCCCCAGGCGCGGCTGGCCCAGAGCCATGCGAACCAGGTGAGGCCGAGCATGGCAAGGGCGTTGGGGAGGTGGGTGGCGAAGGTGTTCTGGCCGAAGATGCGGTAGGTTCCGGCGATGAGCCAGTAGGGCAGTGGTGGCTTCTCTATGTATCTGATGCCGTTGATCTTGGCTGTGACCAAGTCGCCCGATTCGGCGAAGTGCTGGGCGGCCTGGGCGTGAGATGCATCAACGTCGTCCATCAGCGGCGGGCTGAAGAGCGAGGCAAAGTAAACGGCCATGAAGATGGCCCCAAATAGCAGCCATGTGGCTCGTGCGGAAGGGGTTGCTCTTGGGCTGGAGAGTGTCGTAATCCGGTATGAGTTCGCAGAAGATGACATGGCAACTAGGATAACAGCGGGGTGTGAAAGGCAGTGAAGAGGTGAAAACGTGAAGACGTGAAGAAGTAAAAAAAACGATTCGAAATATTGGCCTGGAAGGTTAGAAAAAGGGGCTAAAGGTGGGCATGGAGGGTTAACGGTAAATCGATAAAGGTTTGCTTAGGTGTACATGAAAAGCCGGAGGATTAACCAAGGAATTGCACCGTAATTTTGGGGTGGTTGGTCGGGAATTGAACCAGATCGATGGCAAGCTCACCATAGAATTACCCAAAAGGAAGCCTGTGAAAATGTGAAACAGTGGGCTGGCGCGGGGTTGGGATTATTCGGAGGCGAATCCAGTTGGAGTTTCGCGTTTTTTGTTGCCTGGGGTGCGAAAGGGACTAGGGCCTCAGGGACCAGGGACTAGACGACAGCTCACAATCCGCAGCTGATCGTTGGCGGGGAACACGGGACTGGTGTGCGGCGTAGCTTGGATTGAAGGGACGCGGGAAATCTATGGGACGCTGGCGGCTTCTTCGTTGGCTTGGGCTGTGGATGGTTGGGGGCTGGCTGGTTCTCTGCGTGGTGATTGGCGTTGTGGCGGGGGAGCTGTCGCTGCACCTGGGACGGCGGGCGCTGAGGGCTGCGGATGAGACGCGGGCGCGGTGGATTGCGGCGCACGATCATGCTGAGTTTGCCGATGTGGCTATAACTGCTGAGGATGGGGTGACGCTGCGCGCGTGGGCCATGAGGCCGGAAAACGGCAATGGCGATTCGGTGATCCTGCTGCACGGAGTGACAGATAACCGGATGGGGATGCTGGGGTATGCGCACTTGCTGCTGCGGCATGGGTATGCGGTTCTGCTGCCGGATTCGCGGGAGCATGGGGTAAGCGGCGGCGAGCTGGCGACTTATGGCGTGAAGGAAACCGGGGATGTGCGGCGGTGGTACGACTGGATTGAGAAGGCGGATGCGCCGCGATGCGTGGATGGGCTGGGGAACTCGATGGGAGCGGCGATTTTGCTGGAGTCGCTACGGACTACGCCGGGATTTTGCGCGGTGGTGGCGGAGGGTCCGTTTGCGAGCTTCAGAGAGGCTTCGTATATCCGGGTGGGGCAGTGGACACATACAGGGACCTGGTTCGGGCGAACGCTGCTGCGGCCGGCGATGGAGACTGCTTTCTTGTATGCGCGGTTGCGGTATGGCGTGGACCTTGGGTTGGACTCGCCGGAGGACGCTGTGGCTGGGAGTAACGTGCCCGTGTTGCTGATTCATGGGAAGAAGGATGTCAACATGCCTGCTTATAACTCGGAGAGGATTGTGGCGCGGAGTCGGGGGCGGGTTCCTGCGGTGGAGTTATGGGAGCCGGCGCTTGCGGGGCATACTGATGCGATTGGGTCGGAGCCGCGGGAGTATGAGCGGCGGGTGGTGGGGTGGTTTGAGGGGCATGGGGCGAGTTAGCGAGTTAGCAAGTTAGCCGGGGGTGGTAGACGCGAGCTTTATGTCGTGGGGTTGGCGGAACTGGTGGTGGATTAGAGTTGGCTGCTTACCTTGCGATAACGACGCCAGACGAAGAAAACCGGCAGGGCCAGGATGGCCAACCAGATGAGAATTACTGGGCCGTATTCCCCGAAGAAGAGGACGATTCCTAACACGGTGTCCATTGCGTGATGAAAGCCGGCTACTAACGCGTTATGCATACGAGTGGACGCGGACGGAGTGGGCGAGTTGAGAGGCGTTTTGTAATCCTCGACGATTTCCAGGTCGACTGTGGCGAAATCAACGCGGTGTTCAAGGGCCTTCTGGTCGGCTTCCATTGATTCAATTTCGCCGCGGACGCGGGCGATTTCCTCTTCAACTTGGAGGACATCTTCAATTTTTCCGGTGCGTTGGGCGAGGATGTCTAGGAGGCGCTGTTCGGTTTCGCGGGAGTTCTGGAGGCGCGCGACAAGATCGGTGTGTTGCTGAGTGACTTCCTCACCGGTTTGCTTTTCACGTTGAACGCGGCCAAGCGCTCTGAGATCGGCAAGCGCTGCGGGCAGGTCGGGAGCTGGGACGCGCAGAGATGCCACGATTCCGCGCGGCGGAGCGCTATCAGAGAGATCGAACGTGATTTGCGCGGAGTATCCGCGATGCTGCGCGACGATAACGTCAAGCGTGGAGCGGGCGGCGGCGACGTCCTTCACCAAAATGGTGAGGGAAGCGGCGCGGGCGATCATGGGGGCGGGCGCGGAGGGCGCGGGAGCTCCTCCGCCTCCTCCGCCTCGAACTCTCATCTGGGGAACAGGCGGTGGTGGCGGCTGGATCGATTGCGAATGTGTGTCTGGGATGCCCGCAACCGCATCCTCGTACCTATCGGATTTCAGGGTGGCGGCTTGACGGCTCTCGAAGAGCTGACCGGTGGTTGGGGATTCGCTTGAGGCTTCCTGCTGCACCATTACCATCGAATGCTTCGCTACGGCGATATCTGAGTGATGGGAGAGAGACACCTCAGTGACAATAAGGGCTAGAATTCCTGCAACCGCGCCCCCGCCGGCAACTGCCCAAATCTTCCAGTTCCAAAGGCTGAAGCTGGCGTGGGAAATGGACCTGGATGGTTTGCGCTTGGCAGCGGAGTTGACTGCGCGGTCGTTGACGGCGTCTTCGAGTGTCGAGGGAACGGGCGGGACGGTCCAACGGGCGAGGGCTTGCGTGGTGGCGCGGAACTGTTCGGCGAGGCTGGCGCATTCGACGCAATCCTCGACATGGGCGGCAATGGTGCGGGCCTCGGCGCTTGGGAGTTCGCTGTCGAGCCAGGCCATGATTTCTTCGGGGGCGACGGGATGGGTTGTGAGATTCATATGCGTCCCTCCGATTCCGCGAGGTCTGTGGAATGTGTTTTGGAGACTGGGTCTGTGAGCAGGTCGTGCAGCGCTGTTCGTGCACGGAAGAGACGCGAGCGAACCGTGTTGAGGGGAAGGCTGCATAACTCGGCGATTTCCGCGTAACTCAACTGTTCAAATTCGCGCAGCATCAGGATTTCGCTGTCTATGCGGTCGAGTTTGCCAACGCTCTCGCGCAGTAGTACCTCGTTATGGATGGTGTTTTCGATTGACGGCTCATAGCCGCGCGGCTGATCCCGGTGAAACATGGCTCGGAATGTCGCTTTGCGGCGGTGCGCTCGCAGGATTTT
>JBEKZG010000479.1:0-3310 GCA_049510095.1 Occallatibacter sp. | reverse complement strand
CTGCGCGTACTCCTCCGAATCTTCCAGGGCGACAAACCGCCGCATCTCATCCAGAGCCTGTTCGCGCTCACCGGCGCTCCACAGCACGCGAAAGAACAACAGCGAAACCCGCTCCGACCGCGGCGACCTCTGCACGGCGGCCTTGCCATGCTCAATCGCCTCGCGATGCCGGCCCCCGCGCGACAGCGCCCAGGCAAGGTACGCGTGCGCCAGCCCCTCCTTGGGAAACTCCGCAACCAGCGCCACCAGCCGCTCCGTCGCCAACGACACACGATCGTCCGCCACCAGCTCCACCACCTGGCTGATCGTCTCGAATACCCGCGGGTGCGTTTCTTCGGTTAAATCGCCCATCGGCTGCTACTCGCCCAAAACTCGTCTGAAAATCGCGTCCACATTCCCCAACTGCCGCGTATAATCAAACGTCCGCGCCAGCTTCTCCGGGTTCAGCAGCCCCGTTATGGCGGGATCGGCCCCCACTTCATCCCGAAACACCAAATCCTCTTTCCAAGCCTTCATCGCGTGCGCTTGAACCAGCCGGTAAGCGTCCTCGCGCAGCATCCCAGCTTCCGCCAAATCCAGCAGCAACTGCCCGCTGAAAATCAATCCGCCCGTCGACTCAAGATTCTTCTTCATCCGCTCCGGATACACCAACAGCCGGTCGAGCAAATCCGAAGTCTTCGCCAGCAAGTAGTCCACCAGGATCGTCGAGTCCGGAAATATCACCCGCTCTACCGACGAATGCGAAATGTCCCTCTCGTGCCACAGCGGAATATTCTCAAACGCCGCCTGCGCATTCCCGCGCAGCACCCGCGCCAGCCCGCTGATCTGTTCGCTCGTGATTGGATTCTTCTTGTGCGGCATCGCCGACGAGCCCTTCTGCTTCTCGCTGAAGTACTCCTGCGCCTCGCGCACTTCCGTCCGCTGCAGGTGCCGCACCTCCACCGCAATCTTGTCCAGCGTGCTCCCCAGAATCGCCAGCGTGGAAATATACGCCGCATGTCTGTCCCGCTGAATCACCTGCGTCGCCACCGGCGCCGGCTTCAGCCCCAGCGCCTCGCAGATGCGCTCTTCATGCTCTGGCTTCAGGTGCCCAAACGTCCCCACCGCGCCGGAAAGCTTGCCCACGCGCATATCCTCGGCCGCCGCGTCAAAACGCGCCAGGTTGCGCTCCATCTCCGCATACCAGTTCAGCAGCTTCAACCCAAACGTAGTCGGCTCCGCATGAATCCCATGCGTGCGCCCGATCGTCGGCGTGTGTTTGAACTCAACCGCCCGGCGCTTCAGCACCGCCAGCAGCGCCTCAATTCCCGCGCGGATGATCTTCGACGCCTGCGCAACCTGCAGCGCCTGCGCCGTATCCACAATGTCGTTCGAGGTAAGCCCGTAATGCAGCCAGCGCGACTGGCTCTCCAGCCCCTGTTCCTTCAGCGACTCGGCAACAGCGGTTGTGAAGGCGATCACATCGTGCCTCACCTCCGCCTCAATTTCCTGGATCCGCTTCACCGAAAAACTCGCCCTGGTCGCAATCGCCACCGCCGCCTCGGCAGGAATGATTCCGTAATCAGCCAGCACAACGCTAGCCGACACTTCCACGCGCAGCCAGCAGGCGTACTTATTCTCTTCCGTCCAAATGCGCCCCATCTCCGGACGCGTATAGCGTTCGATCAAGCCGTAACTCCTCGCCAGGGCCGCATGCCGCAGACTGCCCAACTATCGATTGTACGAGGATGTAAGGGCTTACGAGCGGGTAATCCCTAATCGTTGGTAGAGTTCCTCAAAAAGCAGCCCGCGTCCCGCTTTGTAAGGCTGAAACCACTCCCCATCGATCACCATCTGGGGAATCGCCCTCTTACCCACGTGCCGCAACACCTCGGCCGAGGCCGCCGGATCAGCATCCACATTGATCTCTGTATATTTAATCCCGTGCGAATCGAGGAATTGCTTGGCTGCCCTGCAATCCCGGCACCAAGCCGCTGTGTACATCTGCACCGTCATACACATTATTGTACCGTTAACATGCCGTAACATCTGTGATCATGACCACTGACGAAATCAAAGCCCTCCTGGGTCTGCTTCCCCACCCCATCGAAGGCGGCCACTTCCGCCGCACTTACACCTCTGCCGTCCCAGTCGATCTCCCCCGCGGCCAGCGCCCCGCCGGCACCGCCATCTACTATCTCCTCGAGCCAGGAACCTTTTCCGAGATGCACTGCCTCGCATCCGACGAGATCTTCCACTTCTATCTTGGCGACCCAGTAGAAATGCTCCAACTTTACGAGGACGGCCGCTCCGCCGTCTTCACCCTCGGCCACGATTTAATGGATGACCAGCACGTCCAGTTGGTAGTCCCCGCAGGCGTCTGGCAGGGCACGCGCCTCATCGGCAACGGCAAAGTTGCTTTGTTAGGTTGCACCGTAACCCCCGGCTTCGACTTCGCCGACTATCGCAGCTGCAGCTATGCCGATTTATCCAAACAATGGCCGGAGCAAGCAGCACGGATCAAGGCACTGACCAGAAGCTAACGATTCGGAGGGAGTAGGCCGGAGCAGGGGGGCAAGCGCCAGGCAATTGATTGCACTTGAGAATCTGTGCTAACCGGGGCCGGGATACGCGGCGTCAAAAGCTCGGGACAAGCTGAGAGTCGTTTCGTCAGAATTCGGTATGTCACCGCTTTGAGCCTTTGGGCGATGGTGAGATTCCAGGCTTGGGGAGCATTACCTATGTCACGCACGTTGACTTCCTGCGTCGCCCTCATAAGTTTTACCGTGCTGTTGCCGGCGCAAACTGCGGCACCGGATGGGAATACGCCTGTAACCACGCCGCCGAGCACGCCGGCGTCAACCCTGCGCATTAACAGCCGGTCGGTGCTGGTGGATGTGGTGGTGACCGACAAAAGCGGGAAGCCGGTGACCGGGCTGTCGCGAGACGCCTTTACGGTTTCGGAGCAAGGCAAACCCCAGGCGATCGACTTTTTCGAAGAGCATACAGGAGCGCTCGCGGCGACGCCCGCGGCAGCGCCCAAAGAGATGCCGAAGCTTCCTCCGGACGTCTTCAGCAACTTCTCGCCGTTTCCCGAGCCGGCCGCGCTGAACGTTTTGCTGCTCGATTCGCTCAACACGAAAAACCAGGACCTGAACGTTGTACACAGCCAGGTGCTGAAGTTTCTGAAGACAGCTAAACCAGGAACGCGGACAGCGATCTTCGCGATGGGAATGGGTCTGCATTTTATTCAGGGATTCAACGACGACCCCGCAGTGCTGGCTGCTGCGCTGAACAACAGGAAGAACAGCGGGGTTGAATCCTCGGTGAT
>JBEKZG010000478.1:0-3320 GCA_049510095.1 Occallatibacter sp. | reverse complement strand
CACCCCGCGCTCGTGGCCGCCAGCCCCCAGGCGCCCATGACCGACCTCTTCCTCGGAGACGATGGCTATCATGGCGGAGCCTTCATGCTTGCCGCCAACTTCGGCTTCTATGCCCCCTTCTTTCATCCCCAGGAAGGCCCCCAGACGCCAAAACCTACCGTGCCATTCGACTTCGGCACACCGGACCACTACAGGTTCTTTCTCGATGCCGGCAACATCGTGAACCTGGATAAGCTTTACCTCAAAGGCTCGAACTGGCTCTTCAACGACCAGGCCAAACACGACACCTATGACGCCTACTGGAAGGCCCGCGATCTTTCCCAGCACATGAAGAATGTGAAGTGCGCGGTGCTCGTCGTCGGTGGCTGGTACGATGCTGAAGACCTCAGCGGTCCCTACCGCACCTTCTACGCCATCAACAAATTCAATCCGGAAACCACCACCACCCTGGTTGAAGGTCCCTGGGTCCACGGCGGTTGGGCCCGCGGCGATGGAGACCACCTCGGGGATATCCATTTCAACGCCAAAACCAGCGAATACTTCCGCACGAACATCCAATTCCCGTTCTTCGAGCATTACCTCAAGGGCAAAGGCGCGGCACAGCCCAAGGCCGTAGTTTTTGAGACTGGAACCGATGTCTGGCGCAGCTTCGACACCTGGCCTCCCAAAGCCGCGACGGCTAGAACCCTCTACTTCCATGCCGGCGGCAAGCTTAGCTTCGAATTGCCCTCTGAAAGCAAGAGTGTGGATAGCTACATCAGTGACCCCAACCACCCCGTGCCATTTGTCGGCTACACCACAGACACTGTGCCGCAGCGCTACATGGTCGATGACCAGCGCTTCGCCGGCTATCGGCCAGACGTCCTCGTCTACCAGACAGATCCCCTTGATGAGGACATCACCATCGCCGGCCCCATCTCGCCCAAATTGAAGATCGCCAGTTCCGGCACCGACTCCGATTTCGACGTAAAGCTGATCGATGTTTATCCGGACAACGCGCCAGACCCGGATGATTCGATGAACGGCAATAAGCGCATTCTGGATGCGCCGCCCCTGCACATGGGCAGCTATCAGGAGCTGCTTCGTGGCGAGCCCTTCCGCGCCAAGTTCCGTAACAGTTGGGAGAAGCCCGAGCCGCTCACTCCGGGCAAGGAAACTGAGATCCACTTCACCATGCCCGATCTCTTTCACACCTTCCGCCGCGGCCACCGCATCATGGTCCAGGTACAGAGTTCGTGGTTCCCGCTAACCGACCGAAACCCGCAGACCTTTACTGACATTCCCTATGCAAAGCCGGAGGACTTCAAGCAGGCCACCGAGCAGGTCTTCCATCAAAAGGACGCAGCGAGCGGAGTAGAGGTCCTTGTGTTGCCTGCCCGGTAACGTGTTGCGGCTCAGTAAGCGAGTCCGCGAATCTTCCTGCCTGACGGGGGAGCCGGTCGGGCTCCCCGTTCTTTTCAGTGCAGAGCTTCATGAATCAGTGCTGTGGGGTGGCCGCGGGAACAGCCCCGGAATCCTGGTTCTCTCCTGGCCGCCCGTCGTTGTCAGTAAGGATGCGTGTTTCCGCTCTAAACAGGTGATATTGCTTAAATGCGACATCATTCACCCTCAGTTGTGCGGGCTCCAGGGAAGCATCTTCATCCTTCTTTTGAATATCCAACAAGCCTACCGTTGAACCGGGAGCCAACATTACGTTTGGGGCGTCACTCTTCTTGGCAGAGTCCCCGCGAACTGTCCGCACAACCGAACGCGCCACGCTCTTCAAAGGGCAAAAATACGTCTTGCCGCCAATCTGCACCGGGCCATATTCCACAATGATTCCAGCCTCAGACACCGGGTCCGAAGGCTTCAGCTCAGCCACCATCGACAGACGAAGAATTGTGCCGTCTGCTGGATCGACCTCGATCTCTCCATGATAGGGAGGGTTGGGCAGGCCCTCGTGTCCCCAATTGAGAGAAGTCACTTTGTAGTGCGAAGCGGCTTCAGGAACCGAAAATTGAAACACTGCCCGCAATCCCTCTGGCGCCTGCTCCCAACGACCCCAGGTCAGTGTGCCGTGCGAAGCGTCCGACAATACCGTTGGGAGAATGGGGCCAAAGGCGCCGTAGATCTCCAAGCCATAGATGGATTGATTGAATGTCCTCTCACCCGGACCGTTCGGCTCCACGACCTCAGCGCCGTTTCGATATAAAACGGTATCACTCGATTTCCCAACGAAGTGCAATGGGATTGCGATACTCCAGGTCGACGCATCCCGATGCGCCAATGCAGGCGTCTCTTCAAAGCGGGTAGTCTCGCGCGCAGCAAAAAAGTTCGGCAATTGGGGTATCGTTCGCCGAACATAATCGAAGACCATCGCCAGCATCGAATCCCGGTCGCCAGGTTCGGGCGCGGGTTTTGAAGAAACATCGCTGTCCCGTACCTTAAGGAAAACAGAAGCATCCGCCGCCGCAACCAGTGCTTGTCGAGACAGTACACCAGGCATCTGAAGTTCCAGCTGCGACAATCGCGCGTCGCTCAGGCGTTCGGTCAATTCCATCTCGCCCAGCTTCTTCGCCAACTCGGCATCGCGCTTGCCATGAGCCGCGCTAAGCGTCTGCTCGAACTGCGCCACGGTGACTTTCTTGGCCGCATGAGCCGCTAACGCAATTCCCGCAAAAAGCAGCAGTATCGCCCAAAAGCGCATCGGCGTAACCCCTCCCGCCAACTCGTCTCATTCATCACGACTCCGAAAGAGCACCCCAACAAACCTAGTCTCGCGACTCCTCGCCCTCGGCGTCAATCTCGCTGACTCGCTTCAAGCGCGTTTTACTTTAATGCGCTTGAGATTAGGCGGGCAGGTCGACTCGCGGATTACCAACTCCGGCAGAATCGCTACAGCGTCGGGAAAACTGGCCTGCCCGCGAATCCGTTGCAGCAGGATGCGCGCCGCGACAATACCCATCTGCTGCAGCGGCTGGCGAATCGTGGTCAGGCTCGGGTTGTGGTAGGCCGCGTTCAAGATATCGTCGAAGCCGACGACCGACACGTCTTCCGGCGTGCGCAGCCCATGATCCTTGAGCGCCCGAATCGCTCCGATGGCCGACAAATCGTTGTAGCAGACCAGGGCGGTAAACTCAGCACCGCGGCTTACCAGTTCGCTTGCCGGCCCGAAGCCCATCTCCGGCGTCGACACCCTCATCTGGATCGCCACCTTCAATTCGGGTGGAACATCCAGCTTCAAGTCTCTCGTGGCGGTCATCAAGCATTCCCAGCGCTCGTCGGCGTCGGAACTGTGGCTCCCGCCGCGCATAAAAGCAATTCTGCGGTGTCCCAACTGA
>JBEKZG010000477.1:0-3331 GCA_049510095.1 Occallatibacter sp. | reverse complement strand
CGCAAATCCACCCAGCTTCTCCAAATCTTCCTTGGTCAGAACCTTGCCGCGGTCCAGCGGTTTATCCGGATACACAAACGGCTCCGACATCCAGTTATTCATGCCCAGGTCCAGATCGCTCAGCACAAACACCGGCGTCTGCAGCCGTTCGGCCAGATCGAACGCCGCATAACCAAATTCAAAGCACTCCTTCACATTTCCCGGAAGAAGAACAATGTGCTTCGTATCGCCATGCGACAGGAAAGCCACCGGCAGCAGGTCAGCCTGCGAGGTGCGCGTTGGCATGCCCGTCGATGGCCCCGAACGCTGCACGTCGAAGATCACGCCCGGAATCTCTGCATAGTAGCCCAGGCCGGAAAACTCCGCCATCAGCGAAATCCCCGGTCCCGACGTCGCCGTCATTGACCGCGCCCCTGCCCAGCCCGCGCCCAGCACCATGCCGATCGCCGCCAACTCATCCTCCGCCTGCACCACGGCATAAGTCGCCTTGCCCTCGGGAGTCACACGGAGCTTCTTCAGCAAGTCGGTCGTTGCTTCCACCACCGAAGTCGAAGGAGTAATCGGATACCAGGCAACCACTGTCACGCCGGCAAACACCGCCCCCATACCGCAAGCCGCGTTGCCGTCGATAATGATCTTGCCCTTCGTCTGGTCCATCCGCTCGATGGAATACGGATCCTGCTTCGGCAGCCTCTCCGCCGCATAGTCGAACCCCGCCTTCACCGCGCCGAAGTTCAAATCGAACACCTTCTGCTTCTTCGCAAACTGCTTCCGCAGGCCGCTCTCCACAACACTCAGATCGATGGAAAGAATCTGCGCTACCGACCCCACGTAGACCATGTTCCTGACCAGCTTGCGCAGCTTGGCTTCGGGGCAAATCGAGGCGGTGATCGTATCGAACGGCACGGGGTAGAACACCACATCGTCGCGATACTGTTTGAGGTTCAGTTTTTCCTCATAAATGACTACGCCCCCCGAAGCAAGAGCCAAAACGTCTTCTTTTGCCGTGTCGGGATTCAGCGCCACCAGCACCTCGGCTTCGCGCTTGCGCGCCACATAGCCGTCCTTGCTTGCGCGGATGGTGTACCAGGTTGGAAGTCCGGCTATATTCGACGGGAAGAGGTTCTTGCCGCTAACTGGAACACCCATTCCGAAGATGCTTTTCAGCAGTACGCTATTGGCGGATTGCGAGCCGGACCCGTTCACCGTTGCTACGTTGATGCTGAAGTCGTTTACGACGCGATTGTTTGCGTCTAATGTGCCCTGTTCTTGACCCAGGGTAAGGTTCCCAGTCGCCATTTGGCGGGTTCCCTTCCGGTAAATTCTAGAAAGACTTAATATGCCTCAGTCTTTCGTACCCGCATGTGATTATAGTCACTTTGAAACAGTAACGTCTCAATATCGGGACCATTCCGGTAACCCTATTTCGCCATATCGACTGACACAAAAGCGGCGACTTCACTCCCAACTCCATTCCTATCAACCCCCGCTCTCCGGGGGCATCCGCTTGCCCGGTAATTCCTGCCAAAACCAGAATGACCAAAACAGCCGCACTGACCTGAGCAAGCTAGAGGTGTGCTGGCGCGTAGCCATGGCGGCGGATGGGATTCTTCCGAATCCTCCGGACCATAACTCTTTTCCCTACAATCAGATCAGGTGGCCGATCCTTCCCACAGCCGGCCACTCGAGCGCTGCTTGAGGCCTGCTTTTGCCGGAGTCCACAATGGAGTTTTTCCGCTCCGCGCACCGGCTGTCGCCCTATCTCGGCCTGGTGCTCTGCCAGATAGGTCTGGGTATCGCTCTGGCCTATTCCATCCTCCACGCCATTCGCCCGCAGGAAGGGTGGGCGGAGTTGAAGAGGATGGCCCGTGAAGGCTTCAATTGAAAATGGTGGCCGCCCGCAAACGACAGGCAAACCACGTATCGGTGGTAGGCGTTCCCGCTTATCCTCGCCGGGGGATGCCGCAGCCGCTCAAAAGGCTACCTGCCGCCAGCCAGCAGATCCGCAACGCCAAATTCAGCTTTCCGGATACCCTGCCCAGCATGATCCGGATCCTGCGAAGCGATGTGGAGCCACTCGTGCAAGATCACCCGGGCAATCGCTCCCGCCATCACAGTGTTCCGCCGGTCCACATCCATCCCCAGCGCCTGCGCTCCCAGCACTTGTCCGATTCGCGTGCAATCGACGTGCGCAAAGGGTTCAATCTGTCTATTCACGCGCCGCACCCACCCCAGTGCCACTCCGTAGGCAGTTCTTCGTGGCAGCGGTGCAAGGTTGCAATCCCCATGAAGAAAAACCACAATCGCCGTCTGTACACGGAAACCCGCGGCCACCGAATCCCCGCGTACAAATTCGGCCTCTTCGCCCAGAATCTCCGTCTCCGCTCCACCAGCCGCCAACCTCGCGCGCAGTGCGGCAAACAGATCGCTCCATTCCTCTTCCTGCATCGAACGATCGGCAAAAACCACCACCGTGGTGCGCGTAGGCAAGAACTCGGGAACCCGGGGTTGCCCCGATGCTCCAGGGCTCGCTGAAGCCATGACAAGCACAACCAGAAAAATCCCGGTCAACCCGTGGATTCGCGGAGAAAATCGAACTAGCGCCGCTTGGACTTTCAAGTTCACGCCGCATAGCATAAGCCGCTCATAAAAGGTCAGGGTGTGCTCACAATCACATACCCTTCCGCATGGAAACTTCCGCTCCGCCGTGCTCGCGCTTCGGCCCTTCCCAATTTCCAGCCGCTCTGCACGTCCACTTTGGAAACCCGCTTTCAAATGCCCACTTTTCTGTGGCTCGCTGCCTGGGGCGCTATCCGTTTCTTGCCTGAAATTCTGGCCCGTTGGCGTCATCGCGAGACCTCATACAGCGAGTCTGTCCCCGTTCGGTGCATCCGTCCAATAGATTGATATGATGTTTTCAATCTTTCATAACGATGGATTCTCCCATGTCAGATCCACACATCGTTAGGCGCTGTCAGTTCCCCGCCAGCGCCGCCCGTATTCACCACGCCGCGCGGCTCAATCAGCAATAGCTTCACCTCGTCTTCCGCATACGGCTTGTGCTCCACGCTTCTCGGAACCACGAACATCTCACCGGCGCCAATGCGTACCGCCCCATCGCGAAAATCGATCCGCAACTCGCCATCGATCACGAGAAAGGTCTCATCCGTGTCTTTATGGTCGTGCCACACAAAATCACCCTTCAGCTTGACTACCTTGAATTGGTAATCGTTCATCTCGGCCACGACTCTCGGGGAGTAATACTCTGAGAGGAGTCCGAACTTCTCGTTGAAATTGATCGCCTTGTAACTCATATGCCTCTCCTCAAGGT
>JBEKZG010000476.1:0-3342 GCA_049510095.1 Occallatibacter sp. | reverse complement strand
CATCGTTTTTCCCCAGAAAAATGCTTCGATTTCGACACCCTTCAGGGAAATTCTAGTGCAACAAACGCCGCTTTTCATCTGGATTTATAGGTGTTTTGTCGGTTTTTCAGGATCGACTAACCAGCGTCACTGACGTTTTCAGATTTCCGCGCCCGTTTTTGGGGATGGCGAGAAATCCAGACGCAACGACCTGGTTAAGACTGCGAACAAAGATTGGGCGTGCAAGACGCAGGCGTTTCGGTCAGCTTTGACCGGTATAGGCGACCTTCAACTCCATCCACAACTGCCGGGGGAAGCCGGCGCTGGAACAGGAAGTGGCGGGCAAGAGTCCCTGGTACCTGCAACGTTAGGCGGAGCATATACCTCATTGACCGGGCGCGTCTGTCGGCTATTGGACATAGAATTGTGTATCTTACGGCGTATGATTGTGGCACATCTCGATTCGCATAGCCCCGCCTAAGCTCGTTTAGGCCTCCAGCTGGTTCTCATGCGCGTTCGGGTGCAAGCCTTTTGGCTTCACAGCGCAATGGAGACCCATGCAATCGAACTCAGCTCCCCCGCCCTACAAGAACCGGGTATTGGCTTCGTTGCCGGCAGCGGATATGAAGCGACTCGCGCCTCATCTTTCGCCGGTAATCCTGAAGATCAATCGAACTCTGCAGGAACCAGGTCAAAAGGTGGATACCGTCTATTTCCTGGAAGAGGGCATTTGTTCTGTTGTTGTGACCATGGAAAGCGGCAACACCGTTGAAGTGGGCATAACCGGGCGGGATGGATTTGTGGGTCTGCCCGCATTGTTAGGCACCGAACATTCTCCGAACCGGGCCTTCATGCAGATTCCGGGACACGGCTTCAGCGTGAAGGCCAAGGTTTTGCACGAGCAGTCTGAAGCGTCGAAAGAGCTACGTCTGCGATTGCAGCGAGTGGTTCAAGGCATGCTGGTGCAGACCTCTCAGACCGCAGCCTGTAACCGGGTGCATGAACTGGAAGAGCGACTGGCCCGGTGGCTGCTGATGTGCCAGGATCGATTGGAAAGCGATCATGTGCACATCACGCAGGAATTTCTGGCCGTGATGCTGGGCACACGCCGCACCTCGGTCACAGTAGCGGCCGGCATGTTGCAAAAGGCTGGACTTATTGCTTATTCGCGCGGAAATGTCACGATCCAAGATCGCGCGGGCCTGGAGAATGCCGCGTGCGAGTGTTACCGGATCATCCGCGGGGAATATTTGCGGCTTGGGTTGCTATGACAGCCACCTGCGGTGGGGCAGACGGCACCTGTGGTGCGGCAGACGCTCGCGGTAGGCTCGCACTGGCGTGATTGCTTCCCACCGATGCGGCCAAGTGCGCTGCATGGAGGGGGAACCTTCGGTGTTCGATTGTCTGGTAAACATAAAAATCAAAAACAAAAAAGCGAGCGGCCTGCTTGGGGCCGCTCGCTGTGTTTCTGGATGGGGATTCGCTAGCTAGACGGTAACTGGCTCGGCGGCGGTTACTTTCACTGGAGTGAGCCAGCCGAAGCGGTCGGGCTTTAGGCCGTTGGCTATGCCGAAGAACTCGTCGGCGATTTTCTTGGTGATTTCGCCGGGCTTTCCGTCTCCGATGACAATGCGATCGATGGAGCGGATGGGCGAGACTTCGGCGGCGGTGCCGGTGAAGAAGACTTCGTCGGCGATATAGAGGAGTTCGCGGGGGATGGCCTGCTCGGTTACCGCGAAGCCGAGATGGCGGGCGATGGTGAGGACGCTGTCGCGGGTGATTCCGGAGAGAGCGGAGTTGGCCAAAGGCGGGGTGTAGAGGACGCCGTTGCGAACGATGAATATATTTTCGCCGGAGCCCTCGCTGACCAGGCCGTTGACGTCAAGGCCGATGCCCTCCTGATAGCCGTTGATCTCGGCTTCCATGTGGATGAGTTGGGAATTCATGTAGTTTGCGCCGGCCTTGGCGAGGGCGGGCATGGTGTTGGGCGCTAGGCGGTTCCAGCTGGAAATGCAGACGTCGGCGCCGTTGTTGCCGGGGATGTATTTGCCCCAGGGAAAGTTGGCGATGTAGACCTCAATGGGGGAGCCCTTGGGGCTGACGCCGATTTCGCCGTAGCCGCGGAGGGCGATGGGGCGGATATAGCAGGGGGCAACATCGTTGGCTTCAATGACATCGACGACGCCGGCGCAGAGTTCTTCGAGGTTGAACGGGATCTCCATGCGGTAGATTTTGGCCGAGTCGAGGAGGCGCTGCATGTGCTCGGGGAGGCGGAATACGGCTGAGCCGTGGGGCTGCCCGTAGCAGCGGATGCCTTCAAAGACGCTGGAGCCGTAATGGATAACGTGGCTCATGACGTGGAGGGTGGCGTTCTCCCAGGGGATGAGATTGCCGTTGTGCCAGATTCTGGAAGTGGTTTGGATGGGCATGAGGGTTGAAGTGCTCCTTCATTTCCGGGCTGAGCACGGATACATTACAGGGTAACGCGGATTTGGGTTGTGTGTCACGGTGGTTGGGAGTGGGGTAGTGTTCTAATTTGAAGTCCACGGCTCCAGCCCCCTCTAGTGGCAAGCGACATACCCCGAATGAACTTCGGTCTAATTTGGACGCTACCGACGGACGGGAGCGGCATCCCGGTGCGGGATGGAACTTCTGGTCCTGCATCTGGAAGCGGCCAAGGGATTTTGGGGGACCGGGCTGGCTGGTGTTGTAAATCCGAAGTTCGTTGCATTAGCCGAGTTCCCGAGTCGCAGGTCTCCCCTTCGGCTACGCTCTCTTGAAAATCACTTATGGGAGTACGGTCGCCCCTACGGGGCTAATCGAATTCTTTTCTGCTTTCCCAGGACTGCGCTCCGCTTGTCCTGGGCTATTTTCGGCGGCTCCCTCCGAGAGCATGGACGCAGGCTGCGACTATTTTCGACGGCTCCTTCCGGGAGCGTGGACCCCGGCGGCTGCCCTCGTGATACTATCTCGGCATCGGCTGTTCTCCGCATCCCCTGCGGATAGGCCCAGGAGGTTCTCATGAGCCCATATTCCCGCCGCGAATTCCTGAAAACATCGGTAGTGGTTGGAGCGATCGGCAGCGTTGGATCCCTCTCGTTGCACGCTTCGGCGCGCGGCGCCACGGACGTTGTGACTCTTGGCAAGTCGGGCATGCAGGTGACGCGCCTGGCGTTCGGCACCGGCAGCAACAATGGTTATGTGCAGGCGCAGCTCGGGCAGAAGGAATTCACGCGCCTGGTTCATTACGCGTATGACCGGGGCATCCGTTTTTTTGAGACTGCCGAATCGTATGTGACCCCGGCGATGCTTGGCGTGGCGCTGAAAGGGATTCCGCGCGAAAATTATCAACTTATGACCAAG
>JBEKZG010000475.1:0-3350 GCA_049510095.1 Occallatibacter sp. | reverse complement strand
TTCCTCGGCCATAACCCGTCTCGATAACGTAGTTATGCCACAGAAAAGACGGCCTTTCCAGCTATATTTTTGCTTCCAGACTCTCCCCTTCAACAGGCGGCGTGTGAGATATGCAGGCTAGGGTGCGCCACCCGCCACATCACGCACCCATTCCGACAGCGTCACACCGGCTCGCTCCGCCCGCGACTCCAGCACCCGCAGCTCCGCCTCCGAGACCTTGGTCCCGACAGACTTCGTCCGCAGCTCGCGCTTCATCGCGTACCGCCGCCGATGGGTTGTGAAGAGGGAGAGGCCTGAGGGGCGCACACGGGACGCGCGGCCTGCGCCGCGCTTGAACGCAGGCAGCTAAAGGGAAAATCTCTCCGCGTTTGATCGATGGGGAGTCGGCTCATTCGCGTGCACCGGGAGCAACGTGCGCCACGCTCCAGGCAAGTGCGGCCCTGAGCATGTTTTTTCTTTAGACGCTGGCTTTGGGCTTTGAGTTACCGCACAGCAACCGAAGTTACTCCGCAGCTCCCAGCTGGGGGAGACGTGTCCTCCTTCCTGCCGCTGCGAAGCAGCGTTGCCCTTCGGCAGGTACGCCACGGCTGCTGGAGTGAGCCGCAGACGCAAGCAAGCCGCCCTAAAGCGGCATCCACTCCTTGATGCCCAGCGCTGTCTCCACGCGTCTTATGTCCAGTGCGGTGAGAGGCTCCGTCGTGTAGACTTCGTCGGCTTCATAAAGCTCATGGGGGCTTTTAACGGTCGCAACAAATCCACGCTCGTGTGGTCCAAGAATCGCGTAGACGACCAGCACGTTTGCCAGGGGATTCCATTCCTCCACGGTGACGAGTTCTTCCCATTCGTGATTTCTCACGAGTCCGAATAATCTCGCAATGGAAGATTCATTGAAAGAAACCGCCAACTGCATATAGCGATGATCCCGGGTTGATTGTTGACAGACCTGGCAGACTGGAAACAATTTTCTCAGCTTTTCCGCTGTCGGATCGTTCCCTTTCTTCCTGTGAGGATTACCTATCTTCATTAGCGCTTCGTTAAACATATGGACTCCTCTCACGGCGCTTTTGTCGTTGCGGCTTTATAGATTTCGGCTCCTGCTGCGTGCCCCCCCATCCCCCCGGCAATCGCGCCGCCAATTCCTCCGACAGCTGCGCCAATCGCCGTACCTGGCCCCGGGAAGATTGAGCCAACCACTGCCCCTCCCGCCGCGCCCGCTTCGCCTCCTGCCCAAGCGCCAGCTAATCCTCCAGCCTCTGCCGCAGCAGTGGCTCCTCGCTGCCCGGCTGGTGCCGTCGCAACGTCATAGACTGCTACACCTACCGCAAGAGCTGCCGCCCCTTTTCCGACCACACCTGCGGTATTTGCTAAAGCATCTGCCTTAGCGCTACCTTTAGTGATTGTCGCTGCCATTTGCGCATCTGATTTTGCCGCCCGAGCAGCTACTCTTGCAGGATCTGAAGCTGCATTATTTGCGAGTGCTCTTCCAAGCGGTGAATCTTTGGCTCGCATAGTCAACTTCAAAGCGTCACTTTCAGCAACTGAAGTTGCTTGAGACTTAAGAGCGTTGTATTCACGTCTGACATTCTGCATCTGCGTTCCAACTGCTGCAACATGCACGGAAACCCACTGAGCTACATCATTCCAAGAGTGCCCATCCGAGTCCGCTCTTGTGAGCGGATTGTTCTCCACATACGCGTAGAGATTGAGCGTTTGCGGATTGTCTAGCTTTGCATACGGAACGGGTTCATACTTCGCGCTCCAGTCGGGCGACATCCACCGGCCCATGCTGCTCGCGTAGTACCTGGCCCCGAAGTAGTCGTTACCTGATTCGGCATCTCGTTCTTTGCCGGTGAAGTGGTGTTCGGTGGCGTCGTCGCCCTGGCAACTCAGGCTATCGCCATAGGGCAGGCTCAGGCAGGTCTCGTCGATCGCTCCGGTGGCGGCGCTGACCTGGATGCGCTTGGTGCCTAGGGGATCGGTGAGCGGGAAGTGCAGTGCGGTCGAATCGTAAGTCCCCAGGAGCTTTCCGCCCGTCCACACGTTGGTGTGCTTCCAGTTGTTCCCGCCGTCCAGTTCGGTCACCTGCTCCCCGCCGGCGCCGAGCAGATATTGGTTTGTCGGGGCATAGCCGTTGGCCGTGATGAGCCCCGTGCAGCTTGTGGGCCAGGACGAGAGGGAACCTTTGCCGACGCGGGCGCCTGAGGCGTCGTAAAGGTAACCGGTCATGGTGGTCGTGCCCGAGACCGTATACTCGACCGCGCAGATGCGCCCCTCCGCGTCGTAGAGGTAGGTGTTCACGCCGTCGTTGGTCACGTTGCCGGCGCCATCGTAACCGCTTGCCTGATTGGCATTTTGACTCGTAGCCGACATCTGGTTGTTGTTGGCTCCATTAACGGTGCCGCTGTACCGCGCCCAGCTTACCAGCGGCGGGGTTGCCGTGCAAGCGGTTTTGGACATCGCCTCTGTGCCGCGGTTTCCAAAGCCATCGTAGGTCCAGCAGCCATTCATCCCGGAGTACGCTTGCGAAGCGCTGGTGGCGCCTTCGTTCTGCGAGGTTGTCAGCCGGTTCAAAGTATCGTAGCCGAATTGCCAGGTGCCCATGACAGAGTCCGAGTGCGTCAGGATATTCCCGTTGGGCGCATAACCGCCCTCGGGCACCTGATAGAAGTAGACGGTTCCGGCGCTGCTGCCCGCGCCGCCGGTCAAGCCAGACCCGGAATCGGCCAAAGAAAACGACCATGTTGAGAATCCGGTGTTATGACCGCCCGTGTCCTCAATCTGGTAATCGAACGCTGTGCCCGGAGCCAGGGCGGTAATGGTTACTACTGCTCCATTGGCGAGTGCTGAAACAATCCCGTTGCACGGTCCGCTGTCAATGCCCGATGCCAACGCTTCCGCAAGGGATGCTGGCGTCGAGTACTCTCCGTAGGATGGAACCGCGGTGCAAGTGTGCGCGCCGTCTTCGATAACAATCCCCAGCGCACCGCTGTCGTAGATGGTGTTTCCCCCGCTGATCGTCGATTGTTCGGCGCCTGAGTAGGTGACGGAGGCGGTGGCAAGTGAAGCACCTGAAGTGGTCTTTCCGCTTTCTATGTCGTAATAAATTCTGCCACGATTATCGTACTGGCGAAAGCTGGTAACTGCCGACATTCCGAAGACCCGCTCATCGCGATAAGGCCGCGATGAACGGGGCACAGCCCCTAATGCCGGGATGAGTGGGCCACCTGCCTTCGGCGGATCAACATGGCCACTTTTGCAGCGACTCAGGCATTCACTTCCGTCCAAGTGTGGAAGGTCATGTACCTGATCGACTGCGGATTGTCTCTTACCTCCAGAGCCACCTGTGCGAT
>JBEKZG010000474.1:0-3359 GCA_049510095.1 Occallatibacter sp. | reverse complement strand
GATGCCGGTTGCTTAGCAACCCTGCTTCTGTTGCAGTTGCTTTTGTTTTTCACCGGTTGCGATCAGGCCCCTTTGAGGGGCCAGCAACCGAAAGCCTCCGGCTCTGCCGGAGGATCCTTACTCTCTTTTTTCACGCGCGCATCCAACTGCCGCTCGAATCGGATCAGCGCAATCCACATCCCGTGGTCTTCCCGCTTCCACACCAGCGTTCCTCCCAGCTCCCGCGCAATCGCCTCCGGCTCCAGATCGTGGTGCAGCCCGAAGAACCGCTCCTCCATCGCATCGCCATCCAGCCTTGAAATTCGGATCAAAGGTGGCGGATCGTATTTCGTTGAAAACACAAGGGCTGCCGTGTACTTTTCCGGCTCAGTGGCCGCCCGCTCAATCTGCGCCCCCGTAAAATCCTCCACCTTGTACACATCCCATGGCTGCTTCACATAGCCCAGTTCCGGCCGCGTCAGTTCGTCCGTTACCGGCCACGCGGAAAGCACCGTCGCTCCCGGATACCGCTTGTTAAGTTGTTCAATTCCAGCAAGATCCATCCGCACCACCCGCGCATAAGCCAGGTTGTCCTCAGGCGCAAACCCATACGGCGGATTGATAAACAACCCCAAAACAAAAGCAGCCGCGGAGAACACCGCCAGCCCCGGCCAATACGGGACTCTCCGGTAGAAGGTCGTTACCGCAAACAGGAGTACCAAAGGGTACATAGGCAGCAGGTACCGCGTCAGCAGCGCCCCCCCTAACACGCTGAAAAGCAATGCGTTAACAAGGAGCACCAGACGAATCCTCCGCAGCGCTTCCTTGCCGATCTGCGCTCGTTCATTTCCCTCGGCATCCGGCCTCGCCTCCAGCAAGAAAGCCGCAATCGTCATCAGCACCGGCACAAACATGTTCATGTGCGCGGTCAGATGCAGCAAGCGATGGCCGAGCGCCGCCACAATCCGCAACGGGTCAAGCGTCGCCTGGGCGTTGTAACGCAGATACTCCGGATTGCCGAAAATAAACCCAGTCTTCTCAAAATGATAGACATACCACCCCGCGAGCGGCAACACCGCACTCACCAGCCAGACCGTCTCCCGCCAAAGCCTCCACCGCGCCGCCGCACTCGCCCGGAACCCTGCCACCCCGCTCGCCAGAGCCAATGTCAGCGGAATGGCGATCGCCGTCTCCTTGCACAATGCTGCGGCCGCAAACCACAACGCCGCAGCCCACGGCTTGCGGTCCCGGTCCGGCAGCGAATACAGTAGCCCCCACAGCGTGCAGGCTGCCGCGAAGATATCCGCATGGGCTAGCGAGCTCTGCACAAACCAAATCGGGTAGAGCCCCGTAAGTACCACAGTCCAAAAGGCTACCGATGCCACGCCTACCAGCCGCATCGCGAGTCGCCACACCGCCAGCAGCCCCAGTGCAGCCACCATCAGCACGGCCTCGCGCGTCACCTCGGGATAGAACCCTGAAGCCTTCCACCATAGTGCCAGATAGATGCTCGGGAGGGGCGGGTGCGCATTTGTCACCGTGCTGGTCGGAATCAAAGTACCTGTGCGAAAAAAATCCCATGCGGCGGGAATGTAATACCCCGCCTCGTCCCAGTAGTAGGGAACGCGTAAGAGGCTGAAATGACTGGCATAAAGCGCTGCAAACACCACCGGATAAATCATCCAGAAGGGCAACGGCGCGTCCAGCCGAGGCTGCAACAGGCGTCTTAGGCGCAAGCGTACTCCTCGGCTAATTAATTGGACCCTGCGGGAAATTGTGGCTCTTTGGCTCCAGGTTCAAGGTTCCAAACGCCTGCTCGTACTGCGCCAGATTCTGTCCCAGTATGTTCCAAAGCGCCTTGGCCTGCTGCGGGCTGAGGAAGATACCCTGGTGGTTGCGAACCGTTACCTGATCTGGGCTGTCACTCGAGGCAAGCCCGAAAATTAGCTGAAAATCCCACACGCTCACGCGCACCTGCACGCTGTTGGCATATGTCTCGCGATAGTCGGAGGTCTGGGCAAGATTGACTTGGGTCTGCTGCGCAGTTGGACTCATGATTCCACCAGATTACTCCGGTCGGTTCGCTTCTGCCCTACGGCATTCTACCGGAGCATCCGGTCCCGACCAAAGACTGCGGCATTCACCCCCCAGCTTCGAGCTCACTGAACCTGTAACCCACGTAAGCGTCTGTCAGCAGGTACTGGGGATTGGCGGGATCGTCCTCAATCTTCTTGCGCAGTTGCCGCACAAAGGTTCTAAGGTATTCAATCTGGTTCCCATAGTCCGGCCCCCACACCGATTTCAGTAACCGCGCATGAGGAATTGGCTCGCCTGCGTGCATCATCAGGTAATGAAGCATCTCAAACTCCTTCGGCGTAAGGTGGATTGGTTGACCGCGTTTCACAACCTGGTACCGCACAGGATCCAGTTCAAGGTGCCCGTGGCGAAGTGGTGTGCTGCGGTTCTCATCGTGTGCACTTCTCCTCCGAACGGCGGAGCGCAATCGCGCTGTCAGTTCCCGAAGTTGAAAGGGTTTTGTAATATAATCGTCCGCGCCTGCGTCCAGCGCAGCCACTTTGTCATCCTCGCTTTCCTTTACGCTCAGAATCAAAATCGGAAGGCGCGCAAGCGCGTGGCGAATGCTTCGGCAGGTTTCTATGCCGCCCATCCCCGGCATTTCCACGTCCAGCAACACCGCATCGAACCATGCCACACGTACAAGTGAGAGCGCCTCCTCGCCTCGTGCCGCCTCCACAATTGTGAAGCCCATCCCCGCCAGAGTCACTCTCAGTGCCCGCCTCGTGGAGTTGTCGTCGTCCACCAGCAGGATCGTACCCTGACCCGCATTCGACGGTTCGCCGTTCAATACATCCTCCATTCGTTCCGTCAAACCCTCCCAAGACTCTCCAATATACGTCCACCTGCGCATCATCCGAAGGGTCTGAGTTGAGCCTAGTCAGACCTATATAAGAATTTAGTAAGGGATGCGTTGGGATCGCATAGAGAAGGAATGGCAGACAGACATCGTCTGCCTCCCGCCCCGTTTCCCATGAGTCGCTGACTGCTTGATTCGGGGTTTGCCGAACATTCTCTAGAAATGCCAGATGATGTCGGCGGCAATCGTAAGCGACTGTGTCTTGGCTCCCAACGCCTTCATTGTCGCTTGCGGAAGCTGGTTTGCAGGTGCATTCTGTAGAGCCGAAACAGACGAACCCGGGTTGATATCCAGCGCCCTCAAACCGTAAGGGCTAAACGCGTGGGTATAACTCAACTCCGGGCGGAAAGTGACCGTTGTGCCCGCCCAGAAGTCGAATCCAACCATGTGCTCTTCGTATATCGCGGGAGTTCCAGTCCGTTGGCCTTTATTGTCGTCCACGATC
>JBEKZG010000473.1:0-3382 GCA_049510095.1 Occallatibacter sp. | reverse complement strand
CCGCACCAGTAAAGCAGTACGAGTTGAAAGTCCTGAGCGGCCGAGATGTAGTTCCAGACGGAGATCACGGTATCCCGGTTGCCGCGCAGCTCCCAGAAGCAGAGGATCTTACCGATGCTGGGTCCGGCAGCTACCGGAGCGACCTCGAACACGTAGTTGCCGCTTTGGTCCATGCTGCCCACGTCGGCCATCAGGTCGCCCTCAAGGCCCTGATAGGCGATGGAAATGTTGGCGAAGCCTCCGCGCATTGAGCCGGGGATGCTCTGGTCGCTTCCTGGGCCGAATGGGGTGCGATTCGGTTCGATTGGCGTCGCCGCGGACGTCTCTGGCCGAGGCAATGGGCCAGCGAAATTCGGGGCAACCGGCAAGATCGGTTCAGGCTGGCCCAGGCCGGGGAACTTTCCATAGTCCGCTGAGTCGCTTTGCCCCGCCGCTAATGAGACCGTTCCCAACGTTCGTGTCGCCGGGGTACCATTGGGGGTTTCTGAGGTCATGGAGATGGTTGCCACGACCGGGTGAGTGGAGACGTTGTGAAGGACTGTGAACGGCACAAAGCGAAGGCCCACAGGGAACAGCATGGAGGGATCTGGCTCATCCACCATCAACCCCGGCGCCTGAATGGTGACCGAATGGGCGGGCTTGGTGAGGTCCTGATGCTGCTCGGTCAAATGGGGAGTTGAGGAGAACCCGGTCGTGGGATCCTCCATGCCGGCCGCAGCTACCACCCCGTGGGCCACGCCTGAGTAGCGTATGGTGATGTCCCCCGAGTCGTTGGGGTTCGGGGAGTAGCCCAGGAGCTCGGAGAGCTTGTAGACGACAGTGCCATGGACGGGGACGGTTTCCGTTGTTTGGGTCAGCAGTGCGGCGGAGTGATCGGAGAGCTCGACATCTACCTGTTTTGCAGTTAAAGAAGGGTTTTGTATCGCGATGTACCCATCGGCGGTCGCGGTTGGAGTCCACCACGTTCCACGGATCACCTGCTGCGATTCGGACGCTTTGAGGGCGGCGTGAACCTTGGTTGAGTCGGCCAGGGCCGTGCTGTGCGTGTCCACGCTGGCGATCGCATCCTGGTTCTGGATGGTCATGATGAGCGCGGGTCACGCCCAGTGGTAGGACACTCCGGCCATTCCGAAGGTGGAGATGTGCTTGCGAAGCGAGGCGGGCGCGTCCTGAATCGCGTATCGAACATTGACCTCGGCCACGCCGGCAGGCTCAAGGTGCACGACGGGGAGCCGGTACTCGGCGCCATCGGCAAAGAAGAGAGAGGGCGTGACGTCCAGCGGTTGCTTGAGGAGGATGTTCTTGAACCGGAGAATCGGATCGAAATTGCCCTCGGTCTTCCAATAGCCACCTTCGAGGCCTTGGGGAGTGTTTGGGCTGAGCTTCAGCAGGTTGATCGGCTTTGAGGTGCTCGCGAAAACGGGGGCAACGCAACAAGCCGTCTGTAGGATGAGAAGGGACAAAAGTGCTGTAAGAAGTTTCACAGCTATAACTCCAGCCTTGGGAAGCCGCTTGTGTAATGTACTGTGTGGGAGTTATAGATTCGTGTCAAGATAAAAGTGATTGGGAAAGTAATTGTGAGCGAAGAATTAATGAAGGTAACTACTTCTATTAGCTTGCTTGTTATTTATCAGTTAGTCATCCTTATAACCTCACCCTATTATGGGGATGGCTTGCGAGCTGGATTAAGGCTATCCCAGGTCCCAAGGGCGGGACCTGAGATAGCTGGCAGGCTCTGGGGAACCTGAAGTTCTTGCATATAGTAGTTGGGGCTAGCGGCCCCTTCTTGCGCCACCACCACCACCGCCGCGCATTCCACCGCCAGAGGACATTCTTGCGCCGCCACCGTAGCTGTAGCCGCGTGGGGCTGCAGCGTAGCCGCGTGGAGCCGCAGCGTATGCACGCTGCATGCCTGCGTAGGGATGGGCCGTTCCTGGGTAGGCGGGGCGATTTGCGCCTTGGGGATATGCGCGGGGAGGGCCGTTGTAGGCATAGGCGCGCGGAGCTGGACGGTAAGGCCGGACTGCGGCACCGGCGCCGTATCCATTGCCGCGGGCGTAGCCGCCTCCGCCATATCCACCACCTGCGTATCCGCCACCCGCGTATCCACCGATGACTGCGCCAACACCGTATGCGTAGACAGGGGGCGGCGGAGGCGCGTAGGCGTAGACGGGTGGCGGTGGTGGTGCGTCAGCGTATGCGGGAGCCGGGGCGGGTGCAGGCTGGGGCTCATAGTCCGCGGTTTCGGGGGCGGGGGGCTGTTGATCCATGGGCGGCGGGGGCGCGGCCTCGGAGACCGGCGGGCGCTGCATGAGGCCATAGGGATCGCGCTGCGGCTGCTGGACGTCTGGAATGGCGAGATCGTCCATGACCTTCAGGGTCATGCGGGTCTCTTCCTTGAGAGTGGGACGAGGGCCGCGCATGGGCAGCATGATGAGGTCGACAGGCCAGAGAATGGGGATGGACCAGAGGACTGCGTCGCGCACGGCGTGACCTTTGCCGAGGATGCGGCCATTCCTGTCGACGTTGTAGCCAGGTACCGCGACTACGCGCGCATCGACAGGGATGACGGTGTCAGGCTCAATGACCATGCGGTCGAAGCGGAGCTCCATCCAGCCTTTGCCGACAAAGTGGCCGGGATCTTTGTAGTCTTCAAAGCGGCCGACGAGATAGCTGTTGATTGGCAGAACGGAACGGCCATAGCGCTCAGAGTGGCCGAGTTGGCAGAGGACGGGATCGCCGATGGCGGTGGTTTTGGATGAGAGTTTTGGCTCGGAGACGGTGCATTGAATGAGAGAACCGGCCGGGATAAGCTGCTCCGCGTAACTCGACAACGGTGCGGCAAGCAGAAGAGAGAGGAGCGCGTACGACGTGCTTTTCATGTCAGTCCTCCTTGAATTTGAAGGCTCGACGAGAAGAGCCTTTGACGGTGCAACTCCGACAGCATTTCAGGAAGCAATGTGTCCCTTTTGGCGCGTGCTGGGCCGTGGCAGCCGGATGGTTATGGCGGCTTGAGGTTGCTGGCTTCGACTAAAGAGTTTCCTAGAATCCTGCAGCGCGTAGTGGTGCGCTGGCTATTCGGATCGTTATAGACGCAAAACCAGTTTCGGCACGGAAGTTGCGCGGTGCGAAAAATAATTGCAGACGGTTCCACGACGGGCTCCAGGGGTGGGAGCCCTTCTAAGGAATTAGACGCGGCTACTGCGCGGAGGGTGCGGGCGGAGGCGTTGCGAGTGGAGGCGGGATGGGGCGTTTTTTGGCGCGAAGATAGGCGACTAATTGAGCGATTTCAGTGTCGGTGAGGGAGTCGCCGAAGGGCGGCATTTTCTGGCCGCCATTGAGAATTTGCTTGGTGATGTTGGCGGGCGGCCAGGCTTTGTCA
>JBEKZG010000472.1:0-3406 GCA_049510095.1 Occallatibacter sp. | reverse complement strand
GAACCTGCTCAAAAAGGAAACAACTTTCAAACGCGGCATCAGAAGCAAACGGCTCAAAGCCGCCCGCGACCAAACCTATCTCCTTAAATTAATGCGCATTTGATATGCGTCGGCCCTGGGGCTCCGAGTGCAACCGCATCGGCTTGACGGATTCGCTTGTCGCATAGCGGAGCCAGGACTTTGGTCCCTGGGCAGCAGTCATGGACTTTTTGGTTCCATGGTGTGGCAATTCATTTCTTTCACCGTGCCGCTGGACGGCTATTCTGAGGAGTATCCACCAAAATGCACAGAGGAGGACGCTGAAGAGAAGATGATAAGCAGAGTGCTACTGAATGGTTTGGTTCTGTTAGCCCTGGCCTGCCCGCTGCACATAGCGGGTGCATCGGGATCTTTCGTGCAGGCTGCGCAGGCACAAGAAACTCAACGTGCCGTTTCCACGCCTGAATTTCCGGGTTTTACTCTCGATGTGACGCTCTCGGAAAAGGCAATGAAGAAGCTCGTATCGAGCAAGGAGACGGTCATAGCCGCAGGCTACATTACCGGGAACCCCAGGAAAGGAGCGCTGAAGAAATACGTGTCTGAAATGGGCGAGGTTGATCTTGGCCAGATTCAGGTCGAATTTCAGCCTGGAAAGAGTGCAAGGTTTGGGGAGATCAAGCTAAAGCCGGACGCGCGCGCCCAGACGGACGGAATGGACCCGCGAATCAATATCAATGTGTTTTCCGGGGGAAAATCTTCAAAGGATAACCTCATTGATTGCGGGTTTTATGAGGGGTCACTGAAGTCGTTGCAGGGACAGGTAATTCCGGTTGCCTGCAAACTGATTGGGGAGTAAGGCCCTGGGGGTTCGGGGCGGGATTCTCACGCTGCTCTGTAAATGCAAAGGCCCCGGGGAATCACGCCGGAGCCTTTGCCCATTGGGTACCCAGTACCCACTGGAAATACCCTCCAAACGACCGCATGCGAATGAGCAATAGTACTTATCTGCGTATTCTCTGGAGATGACAGCTATCGCTTCAACAACATGTTTGGTGGCTTATCGGCCAATTCTGCGGCAGTTGACGTCGAAGCGATTCGTTCTCAGACAGCCGGGAACAGGAACTTCAGCATCGGCCGCACGCGGTGGGACCAGCTTGCTTCGTCGTGCGTGCCGCCGTGGACCTTCTCGAAGTGGAGCGTCTCGCCCGGCGTCCAGTGGTTGGCTTTGAGGCGGCGGTTGAGATGCTCGACGTCGTGGATGGTGCGCCGGCCTTCCTTGTCGCCTATGTCGAGCCATAACTTTGGACGGTCCCAGATTTCCGGGGCGCGCTCATTGAGATAGCCGAGGATGCTCTTCTGGTTCCACCAGACGCTGGGCGAAAGGATGGCAAGTTTGCCGAACCATGTGGCGTAACGGAGACCGAGATAGAGCGAGACGAGTCCGCCGAGCGAGGAGCCGCCGAGGCCCGTGGATTCACGGTCGGTGCGGACGCGGTACTGGGTGGCGATCCAGGGAAGCAGCTCGCGGGTGAGCAACAGGCCATACTCATTGGCCTCGCCGCCTCCTCCGGGCCAATCGCGATTCCGGTCTCGTTCGGGGGTGTATTCGGCGATGCGGCGGTCGCCGGTGTTGTAGATGCCGACGATGATGAGCGGCTCGACTTCGCCGGCGAGGATGGCTGCGTCGGCGTGCTCGCGGATCTCCCAGGTGCGGCCCGAAATGAAGGAAGTGCGGGGGTCGAAGAGGTTCTGGCCGTCCTGGAGGTAGAGGACGGGGTAAGTGCGCTCGGGGTGGTGGTCGTACCCCGGCGGCAGATAGACGATGACATCGCGTTTATCGGGCAGGTAATGGCTGGGGAAGGCGCGATGGAGACGTAGACGGGGGTGGGGCGTGGCGGCCGGATCAGCCGGCGGCAGGCCCAGCAGGGCTTTGGGCGCATGCGACCAGGGAGTGTCGTCCGAAGAATGGTGATCCAGATTCAAGCTTTACGTTCCATTATGTCTTATCGGCTTGTTTCTCGCCGCGCCGGGGAAGCGGAACGAAAAAAACAGGTTCTCAGGCTGTTACAGTATCAAGAAATCCACGGTTCTCCAAAACAGGCAGATGACAGGTTTCGGATGACGGTGAAGCAGTGAAAGAGTGAAAAAGTGAAAAAGTGAACCAGGGCTTGGGGGTTGGGGAACGGGGTTAGCGGGGATAACTGATGAATCGCGAGTATCACAAGTGGTGGTCGCCTCGGCTGGGGCGGGATATGGAACTGCTGGTGTTTGGTCATGCGGGGCTGCCGGTGGTGGTGTTTCCTACGTCAGGCGGAAGGTTCTTTGAGTTTGAAGACCGTGGGATGATTGGCGCGCTGGCGGGCAAAATCGACAACGGCGAAATCCAGGTTTACTGCATGGACACAGTGGACATGGAGAGCTGGTACAACAAGCAGGTGCCTCCGCGCTGGCGTATTGCGCGTCAAGTGCAGTACGACGACTACCTGATTCACGAGGTGGTGCCGCTGGTGCGGCTGAAGAACCGCGATTGGCACCTGGTGACGCTGGGATGCAGCTTCGGCGGCTTTCACGCAGTGAATACGGCTCTCAAACATCCAGACGTCTTCACCGGCTTTCTATCCATGTCGGGCGCCTTCGACCTGCGGAACTTTCTCGGTGGCTACTACGATCGGGATTGCTACTTCAACCAGCCCCTTGACTATCTGCCTAACCTTGGCGATCCGTGGTTTTTCGACCATTTCCGGCGTTCGAGCTACGTGCTGGCCACGGGGTGGGACGACCAGTGCCTGGGACAGAATCAGAGGCTGGACGGCATTATGAGCGGGAAGGGGATTCCGCATAAGCTGTTTGTGTGGGACTCGTACAATTCGCACGATTGGCCTACGTGGATGCGGATGGTGCAGCATTACCTGTAAGGCAGTGGACAGTGTGCAGTGGATGGTGAGCAGTGAAGAAGTGAAAAAGTGAAGAAGTGAAATTTTGAACCTGGTGGAGTGGCTGGCATGAGCGAATTGAATCCCTACGAGAAATTTCTGGATGGGCGGGCGCTGGATACGATTCTGGCGAAGACACCGGGGGAGATCGCCCATTTTCTGAAAGCGATCGGGACGGAAAAGGTTTATACGTCGCCGGCGCCGGGAAAGTGGAACGCGGCGGAGATTGTTGCGCACCTGGCAGACTGCGAATTGGTCTTCGCGTTCCGGTTGCGGCAGACGCTGGCCGACAATGCGCCGGTGATTCAGCCGTTCGACCAGGATAAGTGGGCGGCGACGTATCCCGGCATTTCGGCGAGCCTGGCCTTCGATACGTTTGCGGCCCTGCGCTCGTGGAATCTTTGGCTGATCGTCAAAGCTCTGCCTGAATCGGCGGAGAGGCCGGTGACTCATCCAGAGCGCGGGACCATGACGTTTCAGACACTTGTGGAGAC
>JBEKZG010000471.1:0-3417 GCA_049510095.1 Occallatibacter sp. | reverse complement strand
TGCCGGCTGCCTCGAAGCTCGACGGTGCGTACCGCAAAATCCAGCTCCGCGTCGACAACGCCGACTACAAGCTCGCTTACCGTCATGGATACTACGCCGACTCAACCGACAAACCATCCGAACACAACCCAGGCCAGACGAGCCTGATCAAGGCCGCGACGCTGCATGGCGCGCCGCCGGCCACGCAGATTCAATTCCGTGTACGCGTGCTGCCCGCGACCGACCCGCTGTTTCAGAATGCGATACCGTCCACCGGCCATGCGGGAGAGATGGCTGCGACTCTCAAAGACCCAGTTCACCGCTACATTGCGGACTTGACCATCGACCCGAAATATCTTTCTTACCAGCAGACGCCGGATGGCGTGTATCAGGCTCAGGTCGAATTCGTCATCGTGGCCTATGACGCCGAGACCCGCCGCGTGAACTTTGTCGATCGCGGCTTTATGCTGAAAATCAATGCCGGGGAGTACGCGCGAACATTGGCCACGGGCATTCCCGCCCGCCTGGCGCTCGATCTCCCGGAGGGCGAGATTTCTTTGCGCATCGCCGTCCATGACCTGGGCGCCGGGCGTGCCGGATCGCTTGAAATCCCCGTGAAAGTTTCAGCGCAGTAGCCCGGCCTGCTTTCCCAGCGTGGAAAGGGACCGCCCTAGTGCGGCCAGCGGCCGACAATCACAAAAACTCCCATCAGAAACAGCACCACGTCGGGGGTGGCGGCCTCTTTGCGGCGAAGGTGATAGATGCCCGCAATCACCATCAGCAACGCCAGTCCCGCAGCCGCCGCTCTCACCACAACATGAGGCGGCCAGATGTCCATTGGCAATAAAAGCCCAACTGCGCCCACGATCTCCAGCAACCCCACTTGGGCGGCAAGGCCGCGCGACATCCCGATTTTTCCGCCTTTTGACCGCGCCTCCACGACCTTGATAAGTTCGTCATACGCCAGCACTTTGCCGGCTCCCGTAAAAATGAAAACACCAGCCATCAAAAGCTGAACAATCCACAATAACGTGTTCATTGCTTCCATTGCCTCCCGCGCAGTTCGCTGCGGCTATGCATACAAGCCGCCGGTTTTAGGCAGCATCGGCAGCAGTTGATTGAACTCCGAAATCAAGATCGATGTCAAGACAGCGATCATACAGAAATGGGCATCAGGAATCGCTGAAAATTCGAAAAGGAAACGCTCATCCCAAAAGGTGGTCCTTCGTCTCACCTCAATGTGACTCGAATCACCCAGTCCTTTAACCTGCGCCTGATACGCTTTCCGTGTCACGGAATCCAATACCTAGCGAGGTGCCGAATGAGTGCAAGCGCAGTGCTCGAAACAACGGGCAATGGTCCCCTTAGCCCGGAATTGTTGACCAAAATGGACGCATACTGGCGTGCCGCTAACTACCTCTCCGTTGGCCAGATTTACCTGAAAGACAACCCGCTGCTGGAGCGTCCACTCACCCTGGACGACGTGAAACCACGCCTGCTGGGTCACTGGGGCACAACGCCCGGGCTCAACTTTCTTTATGTGCACTGGAACCGCCTTATCCGCGAGCGCAACCTGAACATGATGTACATCATCGGCCCTGGCCACGGCGGCCCGGGCCTGGTGGCCAATACGTATCTTGAAGGCTCTTATTCTGAAATCTATCCCCACATCGAGCAGAACAAGGATGGCATCAAGCGGCTCTTTCGGCAGTTCAGCTGGCCTTACGGCATTCCCAGCCACGTAGCTCCTGAGACACCCGGCTCCATCCACGAAGGCGGCGAATTAGGCTACTCGCTGGTACACGCATACGGCGCGGCTTTCGACAATCCGGACCTGATTGTGGCCTGCGTGGTGGGCGACGGCGAAGCCGAAACCGGCCCGCTTGCCACCAGCTGGCATTCCAACAAATTCCTCAATCCCGCCACTGACGGCGCGGTTCTGCCCATTCTTCATCTCAACGGCTACAAGATTGCCAACCCCACCATCCTGGCACGCATTCCTCATGCCGAGTTGGAGAACCTGATGCGCGGCTACGGGTATGAGCCCTTCACGCTCGAAGGCCATGATCCAGCCGAGATGCACCAGAAGGCGGCGGCTGTCTTTGAAACCATGCTCGACCGCATTGCCGCCATCCAAAAGGCCGCGCGTGAGGAAGGATCAACCGAACGCCCCGCCTGGCCCATGCTCATCATGCGCACCCCAAAGGGTTGGACCGGGCCGAAATTTGTTGACGGCAAGCCTGTGGAGAATACATGGCGCGCCCACCAGGTGCCGCTTGACCAGATTCAGCAGAATCCCGAGCACCTGCGCCAGCTCGAAGAATGGATGCGGAGCTACAAGCCCGAAGAGCTCTTCGACGAGAAGGGACACTTCCGCGCCGATCTGGCCGACATCGCACCTAAGGGCCGGCTACGCATGGGCATGAACGCCCACGCAAACGGCGGCCTGCTGCTAAAGCCGCTCAAGGTGCCCAGCTTCCGCGACTTTGCCGTCAAGATCGAAGGCCGTGGCGCACACGACGTCGAATCCACACGCGTGCTCGGCCGCTATCTCCATGGCGTCATGGAGCTGAACATATCCGACAAAAACTTCCGCGTCTTCGGTCCCGATGAAACAGCTTCGAACCGCTTACAGGATGTGATCACGGGAACCGGCAAGACATGGATGGCCGAGACGCTCCCTGTAGACGAAAACCTGTCAGAAACCGGGCGGGTAATGGAGGTACTGAGCGAACACCTGTGCGAGGGCTGGCTCGAGGGGTACCTGCTCACCGGGCGCCACGGTTTCTTTTCCTGCTATGAGGCATTCATCCACATCATCGATTCGATGGTGAACCAGCACGCCAAGTGGCTCAAGACGACGCGCGAGATTCCCTGGCGCAAACCCATCGCCTCGCTCAACTATCTGCTCAGCTCGCTGGTCTGGCGGCAAGACCATAATGGCTTTTCGCATCAGGACCCCGGCTTCATCGACCACCTGATGAACAAGAAGGCCGACGTGGTGCGCATCTATCTCCCGCCTGACGCCAACACGCTGCTCTCGGTGGGCGACCACTGCCTGCGCAGCCGCCACTATATCAACCTCATCGTTGCCGGCAAACAGCCGGCCCCGCAATGGCTCACCATCGACGAAGCCGTTGCGCATTGCACAACTGGTTTGGGCATCTGGAAGTGGGCTTCGAACGACGAGGGCAGCCCCGATGTCGTGATGGCCTGCTGCGGCGACGTACCAACCATGGAAGCGCTCGCCGCAGTGATGATGCTGCGCGCCAAAGTCCCTGACTTGCGCATCCGCGTGGTCAATGTGGTTGACCTCATGGCTCTGCAGCCCGCCTCTGAACATCCGCACGGCCTGGCGGACGAGGACTTCAACCAGCTCTTCCCCGTCGGCGTCCCGGTCATCTTCGCTTTCCACGGATATCCGTGGCTCATTCACCG
>JBEKZG010000470.1:0-3423 GCA_049510095.1 Occallatibacter sp. | reverse complement strand
CCTGCGACCTCAATTTTCTTTTATCCATGGCTGCCACTATACAACCGGCGGGCAGTCGCCCCTAGAATCCGCCACCCCATTTCAGAAGGGCGAGCGTATAATTTGCTTCACCATCATGTCCATCCAAGATGAAAAGCTGAAGGCGATCAGCGATCAACTCAAGCAGGGAGTCGTGCCCCAACGGGAGACCGTAAGAACGTTTCTTCGCTGGTTCGGCTCGGAACGGCGCGGTGTTTACGTTGTTTGGGGTATCCGAAACCAGCTCAAAAAATATCGGATCGAAACCTCACCAGACTTCGAGTCGGAATACATCGATGGCTATATCGGCTTCGTTTTAGCGCCACCGGAAAAGGACCTTGGTAAGGTCGACCCGTCCGCATCGATTGACCCGACTTACCGCCTGGGGCGGCTCGATGCAGCTAACAGACCCCCAGTATCAGTGAAGCCTGACGCAACCCTCCAACAGGTCATCACGATCATGATGACGCGTGATTTCTCGCAGATCCCGGTAATGACAACCGAACGCGAGGTGAAGGGAGTTATCAGCTGGAAGAGCATTGGGAGCAGGCTGGCGCTTAAAAGACCCTGCGCATCGGTTAGGGAATGCATGGAAACAGCCGAAATCGCGTTGACCGATGAGTCACTGTTTACAGCCATCGACAGGGTGGCGATACACGACTACGTCCTCGTACAGGCGAAGGACAAGACAATATCCGGAATCGTTACCGCCAGCGATTTTAACGACCAGTTCCGCCGATTAGCTGAGCCGTTTCTTCTCGTCGGCGAGGTCGAAAACGGCGTTCGTAGAATCTTACACGGAAAATTCACATCAAAAGAGTTGGAAGATGCCAAGGCACCGGGCGATGACGGGAGGACAATCGGCGGGGTGGCCGACCTCACTTTCGGGGAGGAGATTCGCCTCATTGAATCGGACAAAGGATGGAAGAAGCTCAGCTTGGAACTAGACCGAGTCGAATTCATCACCCGCCTAACACGAGTGAAGGACATCCGGAATGACGTCATGCACTTCGATCCTGATGGTCTTGGCCCCACGGACGTAATTGCATTAAGAGAATTCGCAAGGTTCTTGAAGACGCTTGGGGATTTGGGCGCCGCCTAACCAAGCGCACAACACTTCCTTAGGCGTTCGAGCGCTCACAACCCCTTCCTAACCCGAAATGCACGCACCACCTCCGCAGGGTCGCGATGCTCTCCGTCAATCGCCTCATTCATCGCCTGCATATCCTCCGCCGAAATCTTCCCCGCCAGCGCGTCGAGAGCGGCTTGTATCTGCGGCCAGCGCTGCAGCGCCTCCGCGCGGACCAGCGGCACCGCCTGGTATGGCGGAAAATAGCGCCTGTCATCTTCCAGCGCCACCAATCCCAGCGCCTCAATCGGCCCATCGGTCGAGTTGGCCGCAATCATATCCACCTGGTGCGCCTCAAGCGCACGATACAGCAGCCCAAGGTCCATCGTCCTCGGCGGCGCGGCAAACTTCATCCCATACGCGGCGCTCAGTCCCGGCAGCCCGTCCGGCCGCTGCTCGAATTCGTACCCCACTCCCAGCCGCCAATCCGGCGTATATTTGGCCGCCTCGCTCAGCGTGGTCAGATGCAGCCTGCGCGCATCCTCTCCGCGAATCACCATGGCGAAGGTGTTCTCAAATCCCAGCGGCTGGGCTGCCACTATGTTGTACTTCGAGGCATAAAGCCGCCGCACCGTTTCCAGAACCCGCTCCGGATCGCGATCCACAGGCTGCTTCAGCACCGCCGTCAGCGCCGTGCCCGTGTACTCCACATACGCGTCGATGCGTCCGGCCACCAGCGCCTGCTGGCAAATGTAACTCCCCGCAAGATAAAACCGCCGCTCCACTTTCAGATTCGATTTAGCCTCAATCTCCTGTGCCAGCAACTCGCCCAACACCACCTGCTCAGTAAAATTCTTCGCGCCAATCACAGGCCGATCCGCTCGCGGCGGCGCACACCCCGCCAGCAAACACGCCGCACACGCAGCCAAGGCCAGCGTGGCCAATCTGCGCTCGCAGGTAATCTCGCCCATCATTTCGTTGGAATCCTGAAACGGTGTTCCAGCATCCCCAACGCCCCATCCGCAGCCAATGCCAGCAGCGCCGCCGGAATCGCCCCGGCCAGCACCAGCCGGTTATCCACGGATGCCACGCCGCGAAAAATCAACTCGCCCAGCCCACCCGCGCCCACCGCAGCCGCAATCGTCGCAATCCCCACGCACGCCACCGTAGCCGTTCTCAACCCAGCAAGAATAAAACTCGCGGCCAGCGGCAGTTCCACCTTGAACAGCCTCTGCGCATCCGTCAGCCCCATCGCCCGCGCCACCTCAATCACCGCCGGATCGATGCCGCGAATCCCCGCATACGTATTGCGCAAAATGGGCAGCAGCGCGTAGGCCGTCAGCGCCACAATCGCAATCCGCGCCGCCCGGTCCCCCAGCCACGGCAACGGCAGCAGAAACCCGAACAACGCCAGCGAAGGAATGGTCTGCAGAATGTTCGCTGCGCCGATCACCCACCGCGCCCATTGCGCAGACCGCGTGAGCCAAACTCCCGCAGGCACCGCAATCGCCGCAGCCAGCAGCATCGCCGCGCCCGTCAGCCACAGGTGCTCCAGCGTCAACTCCGCAATCTCGCTCCCATACTGGTCGAGGAACCCGGCGCTCATGCCCGACCCTCCAGATTCTCAGCCGTTACAGCCCCGTTTCGCCCACCCCGCCGGAAGGCCCGCACATACACCTCCACTTCCGGCGCACGCGACTCCAGAAACTCGTCCGGCGCGCAATCCGCAATGACTTGTCCCTCACTCAGCAGCACAATCCGCTGTGCCAGATACAGTGCCTCGTCCAGATCGTGCGTCACCATCAGCACCGTCTTGTTCAGCCGGCTCATCAGCCCGCGCAGCATATCCTGCATCTCCGCCCGCGTCAGCGGATCCAGCGCTCCAAACGGCTCATCCATCAGCAGAATCCCCGGCTCCGCCGCCAGAGCCCGCGCCAGTCCCACGCGCTGCCGCTGCCCGCCGGAAAGCTGATGCGGATACCGCCCCACAAAACTTTCAGGCTCCAGTCCCACTGCCTTCAGCAGTTCATGGCTCCGCCGCCTGCGTTCTTTTGGCGGCCGTCCCTCCGCCTCCAGCACCAGACCTACATTACGTTCAACGTTGAAGTGCGGAAACAGCCCGGTCTCCTGGATCACATACCCCATCCGACGCCGCAGCGCGATCACGTCCACCTCGCGGACACTCTTCCCGAAAACCAGCACCGCGCCGCCAGTCGGTTCCACCATGCGGTTCACGGTCCGCAGCAGCGTTGTCTTCCCGGAACCGCTGCGCCCCAGAATCGCCGTCGTCGTTCCTTCTTCCAGAGCCAGCGAAATTTCGCGCAGCAGCATTCGTC
>JBEKZG010000047.1:0-12490 GCA_049510095.1 Occallatibacter sp. | reverse complement strand
GATTGAAGCGGGCAGTTTTTTGCCGGCAGCGGGACTTGGCCTTAAGGACGCTGGATAAATATCGTCACCGGATGCATGGCGGACGGCAGTCGCGAGGTAGGTCATTTGTTCCCGTCGAGGTGATTCCGTCCACCGCGCCGTATGTCAAGAGCGGCGCCGGGCGCGATGGAGTTTTGGCCGTTGAATCGTGAAGCGGACGCCGGATCGAAGTATGTCGAGGATCTGATGCGGGCCCCTTGGAACGTTTGCCGGCCGTATTGGACAGGGTGTAGGCGGTGTTCGGGTTTGGACCGGCGGCGCGGATATATGTTGCCGCCGGGGCGGCAGACATGCGCAAGAATTTCAACGGTCTCTACGGCTTGGTACGCGATCCTCCGGGTTGCGATCCGGAAAACGGCCATGTGTTTGTTTTCACGAATGCGCGGCGCAATCGCCTGAAGCTTCTCGTATATGACGGAAGCGGGCTTTGGGTATGTGCGAAAAAGTTGGACGGAGGAAGATTGTGATCGCAGCCCACTTGATCGCCAGAGCGCTGCCCTGTTGCGTGACGCGGGCATCGATATCGGCAAGACCGTGCTGCCCAGCAGCGCTGCCGGCCAGGCCTGCAGATACACGCTTGCTATTTGGAAAAAGCTGATTCGCTTCCTCGATTATCCCGAACTGGAGCTCAGCAGCAACCTTGCCGAGAACTCGATGCGGCCTATCGTCCTCGGCCGCGGCAACTGGACCCACATCGGGAGCGAACCGGCCGGACCACGCGTGGCCGCCATCCACTCCGCGATCGAAAGCTGCCGCCGCATCGAAGTCCCGGTGCGCGATTACCTCGCCGACATCCTGCCCAGACTTGCAAACGCACCGCTTCAGCAAATTCCAGAACTTACTCCTGCAGTCTGGGCCGCAAAGACGTCATCCATGCATTTGGTCTGACGCTTACCGCCAAATGAATAGGCCATCTGAGGTTCATGCCTCAGATGGCCTTTCTTAGCATCGGTTGCCGGTTTGGGTACGCCTCTGCTCACGCACTTGGCCTTTCGGCACCAAGCGCACGGATGCGGAGGCTGCAGCAACCGGCGACAGGTCTGTTAACAGGTAACCTTCCCGCCTGCTCGCAGCTGTAATTCCGTCGCAGTCCGGCGGCAAATCGCTCACACCGGAGACATGGCGCCGGAGATTCGGCCTACGAGCTCCCGCGCTATCGCGAGCGAAGCCGTGGCCGCCGGAGACAGCACGTTATATACATGCGTCATCTGTGGCGCTGTCGCAAAACAGAAGTCATCGAACAATGCCCCGTCGCGACCCAGGCCCTGCGCGCGTACTCCTGATCCTCAAGGTCGCAAATCGGCGGAAGTCCGTTCCGGATGCGGGCGTCGCAGCGCGCTTAAAAATGCGATACTTGCGCGGACCCCCGGACCGCATGGCGGCTCCCCCGGGGCGGCTTCGGCAACGGCCCCAGCTTGACCCACTGCGCGCCGGTCAAATCGCCCGGATACATGCGCTTAACCTACCGCCATCGACAACCCGCGCCTATAGAAGTCTCGGTTCCTCGTGTTAGTTTTTAGACAGGGTCTGAGACTCAGCAGAAGCGCAGTTGGGAATGACATTGCGTTCCGTTCTCATTTCAAATGGAAGTTGTTGCACTCGTTTTTGGCAAGGTTTCAACGGCGGAAATGTCGTTAATTTCTGTCCAAAATACCTGCATTTATCCTTTTTGACCTGCACAGCAAATTGTGAACTTGTCTTCTAAGTCCAATACAATCAAATTTTTACGATCATCTGAGTTGAAGACGATCAAATTCGTACCCGACAATACCGAACAAAGCCTCGAGCTTCATCAAATGGATGTAAGTGCTATTGAGCTGCGATAGGTTCAAACCGGGTTTGTGTCACTGCACAGCGGCTCTATGATTGGTTTATGCCCTCGTCCCGAATCCCAATAGTCTCGTAGGCAATTTGCGGAGCTATCAACCCCTGCACCGGGCATTCATTTCGCCCCGGACGCACCATTCCTTACTCGTTTTGAAGCTTCCTTCGATTCATCGGCACAAACGGCGAAAGATCCTCAACCGCCTTTCATGTCGGCAACTCAAAACCGCAACCCCTTCCCCGGAAAAAAGCCGCGAAGTTAAGCAACGGTTTTGCCTGCCCTTAAAAATCAACACAGCATCTCTGAAAAATGCCGTAGAATTGCCGCAACCAGAAAACTGAAAGCGGAGACGCCCATGTCGGAAGCGAACGGAAGACAGCACTTGTACAATGCGGATGCGAAGATTCTCGAAGGCCACCTGAGGATTCCTCTGATCCAGGACATCAAGCCACAGGCCCCGGCAACACTGACGGAGAAGGGTGGATACGTCGCCCAACAATTAGAAGACTACTGGCTTGAGTCCGTAATCTCCTTCAAGCACGCTTACACGCAGGTTGCGGGAAACCCGGACCCCAAGCCAGGTCATGGCTGGAGCACTCTGTCAACCACCGTGGTCGAAGGGCTCCAGGTATTGGAGGTACTCACGGCCGACAAGGTTGTGGGTCAAATCATCACCGAGCACCCCCTCGAGGGCTATGTGCCATCCATCTCCTTTCTAGGCACTCGGTTCGAGAATCTGCGCATCGCAGGCCATCCCGTCAAACTCGACCTCGATTTGGAGATCTTTGGCCCCAAGCCCGCGAACGATGGCGCTTACACCCACGAGCCGTACTTCCTTAAACGTGTCTCCAGTCAGTACAACCGTATCCTTGAGCACGAGAACCTTCCGGAGGACCTGCTCGAACGTTACAAACAATTTTCCGCAGACCTTGGAAAATCAGAGGCGGTCGAATGTTCATTGGTCAACCACGCGGCTGGCTCCTACCCCGGACCTTCCTTTGGCCACGTGATCAGGATCCCCAATTTCGGCACCATCACCCTGGCCAAACTGACCGTGACGCACGAGAACCCCAAGCAGGAAACCGGCGTCCCCACAAAGACAACTCTCCGCCTGACCATGCTCGATCTCAAACTTGGCTGCGCGATCGATGGAGACATCCCGATTGGGGGCGGGGGAACCAACGGAACAACTGTGCCTTAGCGCAAGCGATCTCTCTGAAAACTGGTGGGACGATAGGCGCCGGCTCTAGTCCCACAGGTATTCGGAGATGGACTGCCGGTGCGCCGCCCAGTCTCCAGTTTCGGCGCCTTTCCTACGCGTGGCCGCTGGTGCTTTTGCTCCTGCTCCCTCTGCAAGACGCGCGCTCGGGCAGAGTCCAAGCTGCGTACAATCGTGCCTTGAGACTCTTCCAGCATGGTGAGTTGGTAAGAAGCCAGCAGGAGGCTGAACAGGGAGCCAGGCAATTCGAGATTGCTGCCCCTGAGTGGGCGTCGAAGTTTCAACTCCTGGAAGCGGAATCTATGCTTTTCCGTGGTATGTACGCAGACTCTTTGCGCCTGCTCGCCACCTACCACTCCCCCTCCGAAAACGCCGAGGGAGCCATCCGTAAACTGGCGATCGAGGCAGTCGCCTTAACCCGTCAACAGCAGCTGTCTGCGGCAAATGACAGGCTTGTGCAGGCGGAAAGACTCTGCAACGTCGGGGCAGCCTATGCCACTTGCGGCGATGTTCTCAGGGCACGGGGCATCCTGGCCAGCAAGCAAGGGCAGCTCGCTGAAGCGCGGCAATTCTTTTTCGATACATTCAGTTTTGCCCAGGCTCATCAAGACCTTTTGTTGAAAACAAACGCATCTTTGAATCTGGGATTTGCCGCAATGCAAATCAATCACTATGACGAAGCCGTCGACTGGTCGCAATCCGCATACCAGTCTGCCGTGGAATTGGGCGCGGACGACATGGCACAAGCCGCCTCCGGCAACCTCGGCTGGGCCTACTACCAGTTAGGAGACGGCGAAAGGGCGCTTGAGCGATTTCTTGAAGCGGAAAAGATCGCCGCAAGAATAGGAAATGTCCGCAACGAACTCACCTGGATCAGCACAGCCGGATATGTATATCGCGATTCAGGCGATCTGAACCGCGCCGCGCAGTCTTACCGTCAGGCGCTTTCTCTGGCAAAGCAGATCGATAGCAAGGAAGATATCATTCACACCCTCGAAGATCTTGCCCGGATTTCAGTTATGACCGGCAAGCTTGACGAGGCAAGCGGTTACATCGATCAGGTAACTCCGATGGAGTCCATAGGAGACAATCTTCCGGGCGCGAATCTCGTGCTGGCTCAGGGAGAACTGGCGGCCGCGCGGCGCCAGGATCAGCGAGCCGAGAAACTTCTTCACGCGGTGGAAAACGACCCGGCAAGCACAATTACAGCGCGGCTGGAGGCGGGATATGATTTGGCCGGACTATCGGAGCTTGAAGGCAATAGCACGACTGCGGAGCGCATGTACAAGACCACGTTGACCACATTCGAGTCAGCGCGGGTGCAGCTCAAGACCGAAAACCTGAGACTGCCATTCGCCGCCAACGCCACACGCATTTACGACGGTTACATTCATTTTCTTGTACAGCAAGGCAGGAGCGATGAGGCCCTGGCCATCGCTGACCAGAGCCGCGCCCGGACGCTGGAGCAAGGCCTGGGTGTAGCGGGCAATGCCTACTTCCGCCCCGCAACGCTCAACCCGCGACGGATCGCTCGCAAATCCGGCGCGACACTCCTCTTCTACTGGCTCGGCGCTCAACAGTCCTACCTCTGGGCAATCACCCCGTCGAAGATCGCATTGTTTCCGCTTTCCCCGCAGGCGGAGATCGTTGCCCGTATCGACCGCTATCGTAAAGCTCTTCTGACCATGCAAGACCCCTTGGAATCCGGCAATGGTGATGGACGAGCGCTCTACGACATGCTGGTCGCTCCAGCTTCGGGGCTTATCCACCCGGGCACACCGGTAATGCTCCTGACCGATGGAATACTAAGCCAACTCAACTTTGAGACGCTGCTTGCTCCCGCCGCTGGCCCCGGTCCCCATCCAGATCCCGCCTCAGTGCCTGGCCAGAATGCAGCCACAGGTCAAGAACCGCATTACTGGATCGACGATGCCACCTTGCTGACAGCTCCATCCCTGGCCATGCTCGCCGCGGCAAAACCTGCTCGGGACTCAGATCGAAGCCTGCTCCTTCTCGGCAACCCGGTCTCCGCCAGTGAAGACTTTCCCAGTCTTCCATTATTCGGGTTCGAAATGACAAGGATTGCAAGCCATTTCCCCATTGAACGCATCACCGCGTTTTCAGGACAGCAAGCCAGTCCCGCCGCCTATCTGTCCAGCCACCCGGCACAATATTCCTATATTCATTTTGTCTCTCATGCCGTCGCAAGCCGCACCGATCCTTTGGATTCGGCCATCATCCTCTCCAGCGGAAACTCAAGCCGGGATTCTTTCAAGCTCTACGCTCGCGACATCATGCAGCACCCCATCGATGCGCGCCTGGTCACCATCTCCGCCTGCAACGGCAGTGGCACCCGCTCTTATGCCGGAGAGGGATTGGTGGGCTTATCCTGGGCATTCTTGCGCGCAGGCGCGCACAGTGTCATCGGCGCATTGTGGGAGGTGAGCGACGATTCAACGCCCCGCCTCATGGACAATCTCTATCGCGGCATCGAAGCCGGGCAGTCTCCCGCAGTCGCGCTTCGCCAGGCAAAGCTCACCTTGTTGCACTCGCAAGACAGATTTCGCAAGCCGTTTTACTGGGCCTCGTTCCAGATCTACACAACGCAGTAGAGCCGTGTGTCAGGGTTTGAACTCCCCGCTGCTCGCCACCTCCAAGGTAGCCTGCACAGGAAGCTTGTCGCTCGCGCCCCCGGCCAACACGCGCACCTGTTCCGTTTCCACTCTCCAGATGTGCCCCGCCGCATCCCAGTAAGCCAGGTCGCGTGGCTTCAGTTCCAGCGTCACATCCCGCTCCGCCCCTGCCTCGATCCTCACCCGCGCAAAGCCCTTCAACTCCAGTTGCGGCCTCTCCACCTTCGATCCCAGATGTTGCACGTAAAGCTGCACCACCTCATCCCCCGCCCGCTTGCCTGTATTTCTTACCCTCACGGTTACTTGAACCGAACCATCGGCAGTAACCTTCGCCGCACTCAGCTTCAGCCCCTCATACTTGAAATCCGTGTAGCTCAGCCCGTACCCAAACGCGTAAAGCGGCTTGTCCTTGCTGTACAAATAGGTCCGCCCGTGCAGCAGGTTGTAGTCCATCAGCGGCAGCAATTGCGCATCTCCCGTCGGCCATGTTTGCGTCAGCCTTCCCGCGGGCGAATACTCCCCAAACAGCACATCCGCCAGCCCGTGCCCTTCTTCCTGGCTGTTGTGCGTCATGTGCACAATCGCCGGCAGATTCTCCTGGCTCCAGACAATTGCATACGGGAAGCTCGACCGCAGCACCTCAATCGTCTTGGGATTGGCCGCAAAAATCTGCTTCACCAAATCCTCCTGCTCCAGCACAATCGTCTTCCGGTCCACGCTCTCTTTCCCATTCGACGGCACCGGGCACTGGTTCCATCCTGCATTGCACTCCGGATGGTTCCCCACCACAACAATCGCCACATCGGCCTTCTTGGCCACTGCCGCGGCATGCGCCGGATCCGATCCGTCGTCCCACAGCACCTTCACCCCAGGTCCGGCTCCTTCACGAATCCCCTCTAACGCACTCACAGCATAAGGCGGCGTTCCACTGTACCAGTCCAGCAGCACCTGGTCCGTCCACGGCCCGATCACTGCAATCGTCTTCAGTTTCTTCCGGTCCAGCGGCAGCGTGTTCCCTTCGTTCTTCAGCAGCACAATCGACTCATCTGTTGCCAACCGCGCCAGCGCCTTGTCCGACTCCCGGTCCCACGGCGGCGTCAGCGCGTCCTCCGCATCGATGTTGGGCCCAGCCGGCATCTTCCCAATTTCCCCATAAGGATCAGCTCCCGCCGGATCCATTTCGCCAAGCCTTAGGTAAACGCGAAGCAGATTCTTTTCCACCACGTCGATGTCCGCCTCGGTCACCAACCCGTCTTTCAGCGCCTTCGTCAAGTCGTCTTTGTAGTTATCAAGAAAGTGATTGATCCCCGCCTTGATCGCCGCAGCCACCCCATGCTCCTTGTCCGGAAATGCATGGTGCGCCGTAATCAGCAGCCCCAGCGCTCCCCCGTCCGTGCAGATGATGCCGTCGTTACCCCACTCCTTGATCATCACGTTCTTCAAGACCGGGTTCACCATCATGGTCGTCCCGTTCCACGCGTTGTAAGCGGCCATCACTGCCCGCGACCCGCCTTGCTCAAATCCCATCCGAAACGGTACCGAATAGTACTCGCGAAACAGCCGCTCATCGAAATCCGATGACGACGACGAACGCGTGTCCTCATTCTCATTGGCCAGAAAATGTTTCATCAGCGATGCCGCCATCCAGTGCTTCGGATCGGGCCCTTGCAGCCCCTGCGCAAACGCCGCCGTCAGCGTCCCAACCAGCAACGGGTCCTCGCCCAGCGACTCTTCCGTGCGGCCCCAGCGCGGATCACGGCTCAAATCGGCGTTCGGCCCGCGAATCACTACCCCACCCCGGTCGTAAACCGGGTTCTGATAGTCGTACCGCGCCTCGTAGCCTTCCAATCCCGCAACCTTTTTCAGCAACTCCGCGTCCCAGGTCGCGCCCAGCCCTTTCTCCTGCGGAAACGTCGTCGTCGGCAGCGGCGTTCTTCCTCTGGCCGCCCATGCGGCCGGCCCGCCCAGCGCCAGACCGTGCAACCCTTCCACCTGTCCGGAGAAAGCAAGTCCCAGCCTCGCGATCTTGGGATGGTCCGACATCAGGTTGACTTTCTCTTCCAGCGTCAGCCGGCTCTGCAAATCCGCAATCCGCGCATCGTCGCTCAGCTTCGGATCGCGAAACGGGAAGTCCGCCTGCGCCTGAAGTCCGCGCGCAAATCCCGCAACCAAAGCAAGTCCTGCAAACACAACCAACCAGCGCCGCAATCTCATCGAATTCCTCCGCTTTTGAGAACACCGAAGAGTACCACAGCCAACCTTCAGAAGGCCTTAAGCAAATCGTTTAGTCAAGGTCCGCCGCGCAAACGAAAAGGGCGAAGCGCTCATGCGCCTCGCCCCTCACCCTGAAGCCGACAACCCTTGTCAATACAGTCTGAAGTTTACCTCGACTGTAATCATCACCGGCACCGGCGTCTTCCCATCCTTCATCGCCGGCTTGAACTTGTATTTGCGCACCGCTTCCAGCGCCTTCTCATCCAGTCCCATGCCCAGCGCGCGAATCACCCGCGGGTTCTGCGGATTCCCTTGCGCATCCACAATCAGCGAGATTAAGCAGACGCCTTGGTACTTCGCCCTGCGCGCCTCGTCGCTGAATTCCGCCTCAACGCTGTTCAGCGCAACCGGAGCGGAAACCCGGCCGCCCACACGCTCCAGTCCGCCTCCAGTGTTTCCACCTTCGCCCGGTCCGTATCCATTTCCGTTGCCCGAGCCCAAGCCTCCGCCCGAACCTGTTCCCATGCCGCCGCCCGAACCCTGTCCGTTAGCCAGCGTCACATTCGCCGAACTCTTCACGCCAATCACGGGAAGATTCGGATTATCCGGCAGTTTGATGTCCGGCTGCACCGCTATCGCCGACTCGATCGCCAGTTTCGGCTTCTCCACCACCGGTACCATGGGAGGCGTAATCGGCTGCTTCTCCAGCTTTGGCAGTTTGCCCTTGTTCGGATCAACCAGGCTGTGGTCGCCGCCCCCTCCACCGCCGCCCATTGATACCTTCGACTTGAGAGCGTCAAAATCGGTCAAATTAATGTCGGTGGTATTCTCTTTCGGCTTGGTAACCGCGTTCACCACGGCCCTACCCACAAAGAACAGCACCACCAGAAGAATCGCCCCGTTCACCGCGGTCGAAATCCCGATCGCCCAGGGATTTGGCTTCACCGCCATCCGGTCCGGAACTGGAATCGGGGTTGACGTCAATTCCAGCGGTGGCAGCTTCACCGGGAAAAACACATCCCGGACGCTCTCGTAGAGGGCCGTCCAGAGGGGCTTTTCTTCAAAAGCCTTACCGAGGAATCCATCGAATTCGTGGCCGCCGGTCAGGGCCGCCGCTTGCGCCTTTGCGTCAGACATAGATGGTTCTTTTTCCATGGTTGGTACTGCGCTGCCATTTCGGAGCTGTAGAGAGGAAGCTTCCATCCTTACCGCCCATCTGTCCATTATGCTAGACGAAGCCCGACCTTGTCTTGTCTCGTTTTGCGCTCCACACAGAGCTTTTGCAGTTCACCCGCGGAGCACATCCCAATAACATAGACGAGCGAGCGTCGTACTTGTTACCGAAAAATTCCAGCCGGCCCATTTACACTAACAATTGAGCAACTTCGCACCATCTCACGGAGACAAGATGTCCGCTGCGCCGGAATTGAAGGCGACCCTTACCCTGCCGCAAACCGCCTTTCCAATGAAGGCCAATCTGCCCCAGAATGAGCCGCTTCGCCTCGCTCGCTGGGCTGAACTCCACCTTTACGACGAATTGCGCAAAGCCGGACGCGGCCGTCCCGCCTACCTGCTCCACGACGGCCCTCCCTACGCCAATGGACCGCTCCATCTCGGCCACGCCCTCAACAAAGGCCTCAAAGACTTCGTCGTCAAATCAAAAACCATGGCCGGATTCGATTCCCCTTACGTTCCCGGCTACGACTGCCACGGCCTGCCAATCGAAATCAAGGTCGACGAACAGCTCGGTCGTAAAAAATTAGAGATGCCGGCGCCTGCCGTCCTGGATGCCTGTCGCGCCTACGCCCAGAAATACGTTGACCTGCAAACCTCCCAGTTCAAGCGCCTCGGCTGTTTTGGCCGCTGGGACAAACCCTACAAAACCATGGCCCGCGACTACGAGGCCCGCACCCTCGAAGCCTTTTACGGCTTCCTCGAGAAGGGCTTCGTCTATCGCGGCCTCAAGCCTGTCTACTGGTGTATCCACGACCGTACCGCCCTCGCCGAAGCCGAAGTCGAGTACGAGATGCACACCAGTCCAAGCATCTACGTCCGCTACAAGCTCACATCGAACCCGGAGGACATCCACCCAGTCCTCGCCGGCAGCGACGTCTACACCATCATCTGGACCACAACTCCCTGGACCCTCCCAGCGTCCATGGCCGTAGCCTTCCACCCAGACTTCGACTATGTGGCATTGCAGCCAGATGCCCAATCCTTGCCGCGCTCTTCAACGGAAATAGTGGGAAACCCCGAACCTCAAGAACAAAGTATCCTCACCAATGGCGACGCTGGGAATACCACAAAAGAGGGTGCTCCGCTTTCTTTTGCGGCACAGGTCGGCGAACTCGAACCCCAAAGCATCCCCGTCTACATCGTCGCAGCCGGGCTCGCTCAGCAAGTCGCCGCCGCCTGCAATCTAGGCCCAGTCACCGAGCTAGCCCGCTTCAAAGGCGCAGCCCTCGAGCGCACAACGTACCAGCACCCCTTCCTCGACCGCAGCATCCTCGGCGTGCTGGCCACCTATGTCACCGCCGATCAGGGCACCGGCGCAGTCCACACCGCGCCCTCTCACGGCGCAGACGACTTCTACACTGGCCAGCGCTACAACCTCGACTCCACCACCCGCGTCGACGCCGCCGGCCACATCCACGTCGATCCCGCCGCCTGGCACCATGCCGCACCGCCCGCCTTCGAAGGCAAGAAGGTCTGGGCCGCCAACCCCATCATCGTCGCCTTGCTCGATGAGTCAGGCGCGCTCCTGACAGTCTCCGACTTGAAGCACTCCTACCCCCATTGCTGGCGCTGCCATCACCCCGTCATCTTCCGCGCCACCGAGCAGTGGTTCATCAACATGGAAACCGAGGTCGAACGTCAGGATGGCTCCAGGACCACCTATCGGCAGCTAGCCATCGAAGAAATCGACAAGGTAGTCTGGGACCCAGCCTGGGGCAAAGAGCGCATCACCAACATGATCGCCACCCGCCCCGACTGGTGCATCAGCCGCCAGCGTATCTGGGGTGTGCCCATCGCCGTCTTCCTCTGCCAGGGCTGCAACCGGCCCATCCTCGACGCCGCGCTCAACCGCAAAATCGTCGATCTCTTCGACCGCGAAGGCGCAGAAGCCTGGCACACCACGCCCATCGAGGAATTACTGCCCGCCGGCACAGCCTGTGTCCAATGCGGCGGCCAGTCCTTCCGTAAGGAATACGACATCCTCGACGTCTGGTTCGATTCCGGCACAAGCTGGTTCGCCGTAGCCGAATCCGACCCCGATCTCAAGGACATCTATACCGCCTTCCAAAATAACGAAGGCGTCCCGGTCCTCTATTTGGAAGGCGGCGACCAGCACCGCGGCTGGTTCCACTCCTCCCTTCTCACTTCGGTAGCCCTCCGCGGCCGCGCGCCCTACTCCAACGTCTCCACCGCCGGCTGGACCCTGGACGAGCAGGGCCGCGCCATGTCGAAATCCCTCGGCAACGGCGTCGACCCCGTCGACATCGCCAACCGCCTCGGCGGCGAAATCGTCCGTCTCTGGGTAGCATCCATCGATTACCGCGAAGACATGGCAGCCAGCGAAAACCTCATGCAGCGCTGCGCCGATATCTACCGCAAGCTCCGCAACACCTTCAAAATCCTCCTCGGCAACCTCCACGGGTTCGATCCCGCGCTCGACCGCGTCCCCGAGTCCGAGCTGCTGCCTCTCGACCGCTATATGCTCGCCCGCACCCGCGAACTCACCGAGAAAATCCGCGCCTGGTATGCCGCCTTCGAGTTCCACCGCGTCTATCACGCCGTCAATGAGTTCGCCATCGTCGACCTGAGCAACTTCTACATCGACGTGCTCAAAGACCGCATGTACACCTTCGCCCCCACCAGCCATGCGCGCCGCTCCGCCCAAACCGTCCTCTGGCAGATCACGGAAGCCCTCGCACGCCTAGTCGCGCCCATCCTCAGCTTCACCTCTGACGAAGTATGGGACTTTCTCCCCAAAGTCGAAGGCCGCGAAGCCAGTGTCCACCTCGCACTCTTTCCCAACCCCGAGGAAGTTTTCTCCGAAGACCCGACGAAGTTGCTGGCTGAGTGGAAATATATTTTCGAGGTCCGAAACGCGGCAATGGTGAAACTCGAAGAGGCCCGCCAAGAGAAGCGCATCGGTAAGGGACTAGAGGCGGAGTTAGAGATTGCGGCTGTAGGCGAGTTATTTGCCCTGCTCAAGCGTCATGAAGGAGGTCTCAAGGAAATCCTCAATGTCTCCGCCGTCAAGGTTGTTAAGGGAACCGAGTCTGACGACGATGTGAAAGTATTGTTGGACGATATACAAATCTCGCTCGGCATTTTAAAGGGCTCCCTGGGCAACTATTCGATCCAGGCACTCCCCGCCACCGGCACAAAATGCGCCCGCTGCTGGAACTTCATGCCCGAAGTCTCCCCCTACGGCATCTGGCAAAACGTCTGCACCCGCTGCCAGTCCGCCCTCAAAGAAATGGGCATCGACCCGCCAGAGGCCGCCGTTGAGTAACAGAGCCGCAAAGATGTTGTGTAACAGTCGTCCACCGG
>JBEKZG010000469.1:0-3434 GCA_049510095.1 Occallatibacter sp. | reverse complement strand
TACCCGTAGGAATTGTTCCCCTTAGTATTTGGGATCCGCCACGCGCCATCGTTCCGACACGCATACCCGTTCGCCGGATCAGGGTCACACATCTGCGAGAATGATTTATGAGTATGGTCCGGGTCGTTGTTGCCCGACAGTGAGACGCCGGTTAACGTGATTGGCACGATGCTGCCCGATTGGTTGGAAAGGCCGCAGGGCGAGATGTCATAACAACCTGAGGTTACCGGATTGGGCGTGCACGCATTCAAGCCGCTGGCTCCGGTTGGGATGGGACACAACGGGCTTAGGAAGTGGAAAAGGTTATCAGGGGTTCGATTCTCCTGGACAACAACCACCACATGAGTAATCTGCGAAGGGAATGCGACCGCTGTACCTCCTGTGATATTGGATTGCGCCATCAGGGTCCCGGAGGCGAATAGCAGAGCTAAGGAGATGGCTGTACGCATGTTATTAGTGCTCCTAAGGAGGTTTTTGCGGTTGGCGTTATGGGACATGCCGAACCCGCAAGAGCAAAAATGGGGAGACCGCGTAAAACGCGAGCGGTGGGAGAGAATCCAATTTTCACACCTTTGCCCTCATCAGTCAAACGAATCCTGACAAGGATCTAAGTCATTTGATGCCAGTCGTTAGCGAGCCTTGAGGTCAAAATTCCTTACCCACTGGCTTGCGGTGAAAACCAAAGTGAGCTTACTTCGCAGTCGGGCGGACTTTGCCTGAGCAATAGTAAGAATTGTTATTTACGGTGCGATTACCGCTTATGAAGCTGGGGTTTCCGGTGTGGGCTGCACGATCAGATTATGCCTCCGGCGAAGTACGCGGCGGCGCTGCGATTCCTGCAGTGGTGCGGCGGCGGCAATTGCGCACAGCACGTAAAATAAAGCTGCGTTGGCTGGGATCTGCAGATTGAAATCGACGAAGCTGTGGACCAAGATTCCCACACAGCCGAGCAGCGCAGCCACGGTGAGTGCGCCGCTGGCGGTTTCGGTCCCGTCGCTTTTCTTCAAATGTTTGAGATTACGAGCGGCCCCGCGGAAAACCAGCACCAGGAACCAGATCGCAATGGCGAATCCGGCCAGGCCGGTGTCAACCAGCAGTTGCAGATAATCGTTGTGCGCCTGGTTGACGAAGAAAGTTGTGTAGAAGCTGCGAAATTCCGGGTAGACAATCGGAAACGCGCCCAGCCCCCATCCTAGCAACGGCTTCTTGAGGAACATGCGCACGCAATCGCGATCGATAGTTAAGCGCGTTCCTCCAGTAATCTCCTGGCGGGCTTCGGAGTGAATACTGAGGAAGCGCCGGGTAACTTCGTTGCCGCCGATCCAGACGAGAAACACAATTACGACCGCCAGGAATGCGCCCAGCATGAGGGGTTGCCTCCACCCTTCCTCGCGCTTGCGCAGCAAAAGCACGCCCAGGACGACCATCTGGGCGGCTAATGCCACCATGCCTCCGCGGGATCCGGAGAGAAAGATGCTTGCCGCCATCAGCGCGGCGATTCCCGCTACGACGATCTTGCGGTTGCCGTCGGTGAAGCGAGTTACGGCCAGCACCAGCGGGAAAGGGGTCAGCATCTCCATGAGGCCGGCGTAGTGATTGTGGTTTACGTAGGGGCCGTAGACTGTCCCGCCGTGCTCGAGGGTCCAGATCCAGTAGAGCTTTCCGTTGGGGGCTAAGCCGTACAGCACCGCAAAGGAGGCGACTACGGCGCCATAAGCGGTGAACAATTTGGCCATCAGCTCAAATTGCGACGCTCGATGCAGCGTTTGCGTGGCCACAAACACGAGCATGCCGTAGGCCGCGTAGAGCAGCAGGTGAGAGTAGGTTACCTGACGGTACGCGGTAATTCCAACCCCCAGTTGCAGCGCCGCCAGCGCGAAGAAAGCGGCCATGGGACGGTAGAGCGGGTGGTCGGAAACCTCAAGTTGACGGTTGATCCACTGGCGGTACGCCCACAGCGCGAAAAGCAGCATGGAGCATATTTCCAGGGTAAAGATAGACCAGGGCTCGACCGCTCCGAAGGCCAGCGGACCGAACAACAGCACGCCGCAAGTGCCCACGAATAATGCGTTATTGGTCAGTCGCGGTTGCGAAACCTTAGCGACGGGCGCGGGTTCGGGAGGGGGTGCCAAGGCGGAACTCACGGCTTGTCCTTGGGAGTGGACTTGGACTTGGAATTGGAATTGGAACGAGATTTGGAATTGGCTTTGGAATTGCCGGATTTCCCGCGGGAATCATCCGGGGAGTCGTCCGCGGAATCGTCGGGATAAAGTTCGAAATCGTCGAGCAAAAGTTTGCCGCGAATTGCCGCACCCGCGGGGAATCGCTCTACCGCCAGGCGCAGCAGCGTCGTCGACTCCGGAGTCGTCACTTTGGAGTGAACTTCTTTCCAGAAGTCGGCGTCGGTGAGCGCGTTGCTGGCAAAGAGAGGTGCGCCGGAGTAGGCGTCGCGCAGAACGACCTGTGGGCCACCGGCCCCTTCAAATTCCGCCGATTTATAGTAGACCGAGAAATTGTAGGTGGTTGCGCCGTGCACCGGAATCAGCTGAGAGATGCCAGCGTCGTTGATTCCGGGTCCCTCGAAGGTAAGAGAAAGGGATCGATGCCCCTGGTGAAAGTCGCTCGGATCGAGCTCGGGACGTACTCCAGTGCGGCCTTCGTAGATCCAGTCGAAGCCTCCATTCAAGACGTCGAGGCTGAAATCGCCATTCACGACCAGGTTGTCGTCGGAGGCCTGGTAGGCGGAGAGGCCGAGCGTGTTCACAGCTTGTTCCCAGGCCGACATGGCGGCTTCGGGGCGATGGGCCGCGATGAGATAGTGCACACACTCGAAAAGATAGCGGTTGGGAAATGTCTCGAGCAACTGGGCCAGGCGGTCCCAGGTTTTGATGGCGCCTTCGGTTTCCTGCTTGCCCATCAGGAAATTGAGAAAGGCGATCAGGGAATCGGCATGCGCGGGTACGGCGTCGCGGAGGAGCGCATCCGCATCGGGACGAATGTGCCATGAGGCGTTGAACGCAGGATAGACCAGTTCGAGGTCATTCTCGATTACCACATGGAGTTCGCGGAGGGCGCGGTCGATGTCACCGTCGACTATAAAGAAATTAGCCGCTTCCCAGGCAACGTCGGGCGCGGTGGGTTCGGCTTGCAGGGCGCGGTCCAGAGCGGTTCGCTGTCCCGGAGTGTCGCCGGTCACTTGATAGGCGCCGGCCAGATCAAACCAATAGTGGGCATCGTGCGGATTGAGGGCAACGGCGGCGCGAAAATTTTCGATGGCGGACTGAGGATCGCCGGCGACAAATGCAAAGTAGCGTCCAAGCCGGTGGCGATAATCCGCGTTGCCCGGCGCGAGGCGCACCGCGAGCTGCAGTTTGGGCAACTCCGGACGCGCGGCAATGAGACTGGCGGCAAACTGTTTTCCGATCAGGAAAATG
>JBEKZG010000468.1:0-3438 GCA_049510095.1 Occallatibacter sp. | reverse complement strand
TGAATTTCCAACGCGCCGAGGTTTCAACCAATTCGGGAAACTCGCTGCTCGCAAATGGCAAAGTGGATGAAGCAATTGCGGATTATCGTGAGGCATTGAGCTTTGACGCGGACTACGCAGCGGCGCATGAGGGCCTTGCACGGGCACTGGAGAGGCAAGGGAAACCGATGGAAGCTGCAACGGAACGGCAGAAGGCAATGGCTCTTCGGCAGGGGCAGGCTAAGCCTCAGTGATCGAAGAGCAAGAGTTGCCGTAGCCGCCCCGATTTCACATCGGCGATTGCCCACCTTTTAGTGGATGTACAACCGTGCGGCCCAGGCGCTATAGTGGGCGCAATCAGCCAGCTCACTTCCGGCGAAATCTGTTCAGAGCAGACCGGGAGGGGCGAGGAGATTCCGCGAGGGCTTCCCTATAACGGAATGCGCATGCAAAGCGCGTCCGCACCCTGGCATGGATGGAACGGTCGACTTTTTGATTTTGAATTCTGGCGACGAACGTGGCGATTGATCGCTGCTTCGCCGCGATTAAGCCGGTTGGAGATGGTATGAAGGGGACCGCAGCGACTCGGGTTGCAGTCGCTTGCCTGCTGTTTGCGGGGTGCCGGATAGTTCCTTCCATGGGAGCGCAATCGAGCACTGTAACGCAGACCCCGCCTCCGGCGTACACCGCTCCGCCGCCAGGAACGCCTCCGGTGGAGGACACGCCGCTGCAACGCGAGGCCTTGGCGAGATGGAAAGCCAAGGCGGAGCAAGCTGTCGCAGCAGACCGCAAAGAATATAACTCAGCAGTAACTCCAAGCTATAACTTCCACTACGGACCTAAGAACCCATTTACTCCAGGCAACGTCCAGGTGGAAGGCGAGGGTTTTCTTCAACCGGGCGCATTTCCCAGCGCGGAGTACTGCGGCACCTGTCACCAGGAGGCTTATAGCCAGTGGCGACAGGCCCTGCACTCGAACGCTTTCCGGACACCGTTTTATCGCACAAGTGTGAACCTGCTCATTCGCGACCCGGAGCGGGGGATCGCATTTGCGCGTCACTGCGACAGTTGCCACAATCCGATTGGAGTGCTGGGCGGAGCGCTTACGGAAGACTCGAAAGTCGATCGCGCCAAGTTTGACTCCGATGGACTTACCTGCACAACGTGCCATTCTGTGGTTAGCCTGGATTCAACCAACGGCAATGCAAGCTTGACGATGGGCGTGCCGGCAGTGATCGTGGACGAAAATGGAGAGCGTATTCCGGGCGAAGTTCCATTCGATATGATCCTTCGGCATCCGGAGCGGCATTCCAAGGCAGTTATGCATGATTTTCTGCATACGCCGGAATTTTGCGCGGCTTGCCATAAGGCCAACTTGCCGGCCCCACTGAACGACTATAAGTTCATTCGCGCGTTTACGGCATACGATGAATGGCAGCAGTCGAAGTTCTCGCAGCGTAATCCGCTGACTTTTTATACCGCCGAGTTCACAACCTGCCAGGGCTGCCACATGACGCGCAACCCTGTCTCCCTGCCCGACTATGGCGCCAAGAACGGCACTCTGGTATCGCACCGCTGGCTGGCCGGCAACACTGCGGTGCCGTTTTATTATGGTTTCGATGAACAGCTCAACAAGACGATCGAGTTTCTGCGGAGCGGAAACTATCTCGACGTGGATATCTTCGCGTTGAAGGATGTGAGCGGCGGATCGCTAGCCGGACCTTTGGGTTCGACCGCAGTTTCGCTCAAGGTGGACGAGACGGTTGAAGCTTCGGTAGTTATCCAGAACAAAGCGATTGGGCATTCGCTGATTCCCGAGGTTCGGGACCTTTATGAGGCGTTTGTCAGCTTTACGGTCAAGGATGCTTCCGGGGCGCTGATTTATCGTAGCGGCTATCTGGAGCCAGACGGGATGTTAGACCGGGGCGCACACAGCTTTACCAATCGGCCTGTCGATATGACGGGTAACTTTGTTGAAAACCACAAGGTGTGGACGATTCATTCCGTGGCGTACGATAACACGATTCAAGCAGGCCGGTCAGCGCTGGTGCGGTACCAGTTTCATATTCCTTCGAATGTCAAGAGCCCCATTACGATCACTGCGGCAGTCAATTACCGGCACCTACGTCAGAGTTATCTCAATGATGTTCTGGGAGCCGATCATCCAGCTTATCCCGTGGTTGAGATCGCATCGCGGAGCCGCACGCTGAATATCGGTGATAATGCGCCGTCCGAACCTCTGCCAACCGACAATCCGGACTGGATGCGCTGGAATAACATTGGCATCGGTTATCTTGACTCGCTGCAATATGAGGATGCGATTCACGCGTTTGAGCGGGTGGTACGACTGCACCCGGACTACAAAGATGGCTATGTCAATGTAGGTTTGACTTACATCGAGTGGGAGAAGTATGTCGAAGCACGCAAGCCGCTCGAACAGGCGCTGATCATCCATCCGGACGATGCACGGGCGCTCTATTATCTTGCGCTAGTGGAGCGCCGGCAAAGGCATACCGAAGCGGAGGTTGCCGATCTGGAAAAGGTGGTCGCGCAATATCCGCAGTCGCGGGATGCGCGGCGGGAGCTTGGGATTTCTTACTACCAGCAGCATCGCGGCGAAGAGGCCATGCAGCAGTTCAAGGCTCTGCAGGCCATCGACCCCGATGATCTGGCGGCGCACTACAATCTGTCGATTCTTTATAGGCGGATGGGAATGAAGAAACAGGCAGCGGAAGAAGCCGCGCAATACACCACAAAGCGGATTGATCCCGGCGCGCCGACGTACTCGCTCGAGTATCTCCGCATGCATCCTGAGATATCAACGGAAAGCGATCCATGGCATGTACACTCCGACATGGCTCATGCTTCCGGCAGCGGACAGGGAGCTCAGTAACGCGAGGTCTGCCACCAACAGAGAGGATTTGAAGCAATGAAACGCCGTGCCTTCCTTCGTTCGCTCAGCCGCACTGCCCTGGTTCTTCCCTTCGCAGACCTAATGGCGATGGCTTCTCCCTTTGAGCCGCCGCCACCGCAAGATACTCAGAAGCCGATTGGCGCCCAGGAACGGACTTATGACGCAAAGGCCGCGCCGCCGCCGCCCGGACCCAAGTCTCCGATTGAGGGTACGCCGCTTGGCGTGAGTTTTGTAGAAGTAGCGACGGAGGCGGGCCTTAATGTGAAGACCATTTATGGCGGGGAACTCACTAATAAGTATCTTTTGGAAACGACCGGCTGCGGACTGGCTTTTTACGACTACGACGGCGATGGGTGGGTCGATTTGTTTCTTGTGAACGGGTGGCGGCTTGGGGGCTTTCCAGCGGGTCAGGAGCCGCGCTGCCACCTATTTAAGAACAACCGCGATGGGACATTCACGGATGTAACCGCCGGTTCCGGTCTTGAGCACAAAACCGGATGGGGCCAGGCTTGTTGTGTCGGCGATTATAACAACGACGGCCACGA
>JBEKZG010000467.1:0-3440 GCA_049510095.1 Occallatibacter sp. | reverse complement strand
CAACGACGAGCTCACCGTTTGAACCGCACGCCGAAGCCAGCTCGGACGCCATGCGCACGGGAAATGCGCGATCTCGATCGCAATGAACAATCAAGACGGGAACCGGGCAACAGGGAAGCGAGTCGATGTTGCGCCAGATATTCGGCAGCACGCTTAAGAGACCACGCGGCAGACCGAGAACGCAGGCAGCGTCCCGGAACGAAGTGAAGGCTGAGCAGAGAATCAATCCGGAGGCAGGTACGCGGGGGAGAATGGCTGTGGCGATTCCGCTGCCCATCGAGAAACCCAGCACAGAGATTGGCGTTGCCGGAACGAGGGCCTCCAGATAGGCAAAGGCTGATACCGCATCCTCCTCGCAGCGCTGCCAACTGACCTTACCGCGGCTTTTGCCATAACCTGTGTAATCGAAGACGAGAGAAGCAATGCCGTTTTCTGCAAGAAGGTTCTGCGCGGCCAGCCAATGATCTACTATTTCACCGATACCATGACAGATGAGGATAGCCGCGCGCGCGGGGTCGCTTGGCTTGACGAAAATTGCATCGAGACAGTGAGCGTGACTGGGAATGGAGTGGCGTGAAACGAGTATGCCGGGCGTAGATGCTAAAGGTGTTTTCCCGATCCGACCCAGCAGCCTGTCGCGAAGCAAGAACGCGCGCCAAGTGACGGCGACAGAAATGGAAAAGACTGTCGGCTGCACTTTTGAGGCGAGGGATCTGATTGCGGAATGATTCATGGGTCTTCCTTTCTCCGATCGAGGCAGGTTGAACTCCAGCGTTCAAAGATGTTAGCGGTAACCTTAGGCCTGGGCCGCTGCTTCAACCTCGGCGCCCAGTGAAGCTGCTAAAGCTTTTATGGCGCGGAGGTCCATCTTTCCCGTACCTAGCGTGGGAATCGAATCGACATAGACAAACTGATTTGCTTTTGGCTTCCACAACGCGGGCAGATCGCACTGCGACAGCTTTTCTAAAACCGGTGTCAGCTCCGTTTGCGGCAGTGTATGAATGACTATGATTCGTTCGCCCTTTTTGTCGTCCGGCACCGCGGTCACCGTGAAGGTCTGTTCCGTTACGTCGGCCAGTTCGTGCAGCTTTTCCTCAATGCGGATGTGCGGCACCATCTCGCCGCCAATTTTGCTGAAGCGCGACAACCGGTCGGTGATCGTCAAAAAGCCGTCCTCCTCCATCATTGCCACATCGCCGGTGGTGTACCAGCCGTCGTGCAGCACCTCGGCGGTCTTCTCCGGCCTTCCCAGGTAGCCGCGCATCACGTTCGGCCCTTTCACCAAGAGCATGCCTGCGGTTCCCGGCGGTACCGGCCGGCCCGTCTCAATATCCACCACCTTCACGCTCACGCCCGGCAGCGGATGGCCAATCTTGCCTCTCCTTGCCGCCACCTGGTGGAACCCCGGCCCGCGCTGATCCTTGCCGTTTACCGTTACCACCGGCGAACACTCCGTGCAGCCGTAGCCCTCTAGAGGCCGGATGCCGAACATATCTTCGAATGCCAGCGCCAGGCGCTCCTGGAGCTTCTCCGCGCCTACCAGCACGTACTGCAGCGAGCCGAAGCTCTGTGGCGTGCAGCGCCGCATGTACGCCTGCAAAAACGTCGGCGTGGCCACGAGGAAGGTCACCTTGTACTTCTCCACCAGCCCGCCGATGACCTGCGCATCCAGCGGATTGGGATGGAACACAACGCCGACGCCCTGCACTGCTGGCAGCCAGAGCCCCGCGGTGAATCCAAACGAGTGGAAGAAGGGCAGAATGCCCAGGATCTTGTCGCGGCCATCCAGCATGAACACCTGGCTCACCTGGCCAATGTTCGACATGATGTTGAAGTGCGTCAGCATCACGCCCTTGGGGTCGCCCGTACTTCCGCTGGAGAAGATCACTGTTGCCAACTCGTCCATCCGCTCCGCTCCGCCTTTGACTGCCGCACCTTTCACTGCCGCGCCTTTGACTTCAAGACCGGCCGCCGGCTTTACGCGATGCGGATCCAGCGCCCGCTTCAGCAATCCCACCGGCAACAGCCACGCCAGCGCCCATGCAGTGAATTTCTCGCTCAGCCGTGGAGCGCTGAGCGCGTCCTCGAGCAGCAGCGCACGGGCGGGAATCGACATACTCGGGAACCGGTCCATATTGGGGAAGCGTTCGAGGAACGCCTTTGACGTAATCACCACGTCGATCCCACACTGTTGCGCGCAGTTCGCTATCCCCTCATTTGACGAGGTGTAATTCAGATTCACGGATACGCGCCCCATCAACATCAGCGCGTAGTTGGTAAGCGCCCCACCAACGGACGGCGGCAAAAGCACACCGACCATCTGCTGGTCGCCGATTTGCTTCCGCAATCTCCCCGCAATGTAGACCGTCTTGGTCAGCGCCGATCCAAACGAGACCTTCGGCGTTTTTCCATCCGCCATGAAAAACCGCCATGGCCGCTGCCGCGCCGTACGCACAAAGGCCCGGTCGAGGGTCTTCATGGACGACTTACGCGTCTCGAAAGCCGCGGCATGCAACTCCTGAACCTCGGCCCGCACCTCGATTGCCGTCGAGGTTGGCGCCATTGGTTTGCCGAAGCTGACCGTGACGCGATAGGGAATCCGCCGGGGCATCTTCCAGAAGAACCGTGCCCGCTCGAAGCTGAAGATGCTGCCCCACACCCCATCCAGGCTCACAGGCATAATCGGAGCCTCCACGCCCTTCATGATTCGTTCCAGTCCTCTGCGGAAGGGCAGCAATTGACCCGTGCGCGTGATCTGGCCTTCGGCAAAGATGCACACAATTTCGTCATTCTTCAGCGCCTCGGTCGCCGTCCGAATCGCATGCAGCATCTCCCGCGGATGCTGCTCGCTGGAGATTGGGATTGCCCGCCCAATCTTCGCGAACGGCTTGATCAGCGGCTGGTTGTAGATGCCCTCGTACATCACAAAGCGGATCAGCCGGTCGGTCGACGCCACCAGTAGCAGCGCGTCCACAAACGACATGTGATTGCACACCAGCAGCGCGCCGCCTTTCTCCGGCAGGTTGTCGCGTCCCGTCACGCGCACCCGGTACACGGTTCTCGTCGCCACAAACAGGATCAACCGCAAGAACCAATCCGGCAGCAGCCACAGCACATACCCCGTGGCCAGCGCGGTAATCAGCGACGCCGCAATCATGACGCCTCGTGGATCCAGGTGCACATACGCGGTGAACACGAAGTACACACCCGAGGACAAAGCGACCCCCAAGGAAGAGAGCAAATTCGCCGCCGCGATAATCCCGCCCTTGTCCTCCTCCACGGGCCTGTGCTGGATGAGCGCATTCACCGGCACCGCGAAGAATCCCGCCCAGAATCCCAGCATGCCAAGCAGCACCGCCGAGCCCGCCATTCCATGCGGCGCTATACCCAGCGCCAGCATCGTGCCTGTCATTCCCAGCGATCCCAACGGGATCAGCCCG
>JBEKZG010000466.1:0-3452 GCA_049510095.1 Occallatibacter sp. | reverse complement strand
CTGCGAAAGAAAACCTGACACAGGGTCAGTATTGCTTGATGAAAGTTGGCAGGGGCTAAAGCCCAACACATTTTATTGGCTTTTATTGGCCCGGCTAAAGCCGTGCCCTTGTTACAAAGCGTGTCTACAGCGGCGCATTGGGAGGAGCGGTGAATACGTTTGTTCATGGGTGCACCGCGGGTTCGAGGATGCGGAGTTCGGGATTGGGACTGACGCATAGTTCGGCTTGGACGCCGAAGGTCAGGGTTACGTTGTTCCTTGAGACGTGACCGCTGCGGAGGCCTATGGCGATGGGGCCTTCGAAGTTTTCGAAGACTCTCAGGATGACTTCGTCGAGGAGTTCGGGTGGGGCGCCTGGGGAGGCGCAATCGAGCATTTCGCCGAAGATGAGGCCGCAAATGCCGTTGAGTTTTCCGGCGTGGCGGAGTTGCCACAACATGCGGTCGATTTGATAGGGTTTGGCGCCGGTGTCTTCAAGGAAGAGCAGCTTGCCTTCGGTTTGCGGCTCCCATGGGGTGCCGAGGAGCGAGACGAGGATGCTTAGGCAGCCGCCGGAGAGTGTGCCTTGAATGGGAGTGCCGCTGGCTTTACCCGGCTTTAGGATGCGCAGGCCTTCGGATGCGCCTACGCTGTAGGGCTGGCCGGCGAGGGCTGCTTGATAGCTGGGCATGTGGACGCCGTCTTCCAGATAGAAATCGGCGGCGAGCATGGGGCCGTGAAAGGCGGGCAGGCCGAGGTGATCGAGGAGGTGGAGTTGAACGCCGGTGAGGTCGCTGTAGGCGAAGAAGGGCTTGGGATGGCTGCGGATCAGTTCGAGATCCAGGCCGTCCAGGAGGTAGTTGGAGCCGTAGCCGCCGCGGAGGGCCATTACGGCAGAGGTGTTGGGATTGACGAAGGCGGCGTGGAGGTCGGCGAGGCGCTGGGCGGGCGATCCGGCGAAGAAGTGCGGGCCGCGTTCGAGGGTGTGGACGCCGAGCGAAGGGGCGTAGCCGAGGGCGCTTAGATTGGCGAGTCCGCTGTCAACGCGCTCCTGTTTGGCGAACGATGCGGGTGCGATGACGGAGATGCCGGCTGAGGAGGGAACGGCGGGTGGATAGAGCAAGTGAGGCATGTTTACCAGGCCTCGCCGCGAGCGATGAGGGTGGCTGGGCCGGTGAGGTGGAGCTTTTCGCCGGGGCCTTGCCACTTGACGTTTTGCGCGCCGCCGGGAGCGATGACTTCAAGCTCATTTTGCGCTTCGTAGAAGGCGATGATGGCTGTGGCTGAGGCGGAAGTGCCGGTTCCGGAAGAACTGGTGGGACCGACGCCGCGCTCGAATATGCGGATAGCGATCTGGTGGATGGGTTCGGACTGGCTGCCGAGGATGTGAACGAATATGACGTTGGTTTGATCGGGAAATTCGGGGTGGTGGCAGATCTCTTCGCCGATTTGTTCCCAAGAGGCGTCGCCGATGGAGAAGTCGAGCCGGGCAATGGCGCGTTCACTCGCGTCAAGGGGCGATTCCTCGCTACCGGCGAAAACTCCGCGCTGGGGCCCGCGCTCGGTCTCAGGAAGGACGATGACGAAGTTTGGATTGCCCATGTTGACGTGGACGCCGTCGATGCTTGTGCCGTCGGCAAGCTCCACGGTGCGCTGTTCGAACTCGGGGATGTCCATGTCGGCGGTGATGAAGGTTGTGGGGCCGTCGATTTCCGAGTCGCGGAACTCCTGAATGGTGCAGAGGCGCGGGCCGGCATCGGTCTCGACAGAAAACTGATCGCCGGGTTGCGCGCCGCGTTCTTCGGCCATCCATGCGGCCACGCAGCGGGTGCCGTTGCCGCTGATTTCAGCGACGGAGCCGTCGGCGTTGTGGAGGCGGATGCGGCCGGAGGAGTCGCCGGTCCATGTGAAGAACTCGATACCGTCTGCACCGATGCCGGTGTTGCGCTCGCAGAGACGGCGGGTGAGTTCGGCTTTGTCGTAGCCGGCGGCGTCTTCTTCAGTGATGATGAGAAAGTCGTTGCCGCAGGCGTGGGCCTTTGTGAAGGGAATCAATCGTCCTCCGGATCGCGGAAAGAGAGCAGGCCGCTTATGCCAGGCTCGGCGACGAGCTGGCTGTGCAGGCGCCTGTGCTGGTTGCCGGTTGCATTGAGTGGAAAGGTGACGCGCCGGGTGTTGCCGATGGTGTTGGCTTCAAAATCGGCGAGACGCAAGTGTGCCTGGTCCATGACCTTAAGGATGGACTGGAGCATCTGGTTCTGATCTTCGCCGCGCGCCTCATAGGTAACGCCGTAGGGGCGGAGTCCGGAGCGCCGCTCAAGGAACCCGACCAGTTCCATGGAAACTATGACGATGCCCGCGGCGACCGTGGCCGGCAGGTAGAGCCCAGCACCGCAGGCCATACCGATGGAGGCAACAGCCCAGACGCTGGCCGCGCTGGCGAGCCCGCTGATGCGGTTGCGATTGTGGATGATGAGGCCTGCGCCAAGGAAGCCGATGCCCTGAACGATATTGGAAGCGACCTGGCCTTTGTTAGGGCTGTTTTCACCGGCGAGCACCGCCGAGAGAAGAGTAAAGAAGGCCGCTCCCATGCAGATGAGGAGATTGGTGCGGACACCTGCGGACCTGCGGTGGACCTCGCGCTGAAGACCGACAGCGCCTCCCAGCGCACAGGCCAGAAGCAGACGGCCGATGGCACCGCTTAACACGTCCATCTGCTGCAAGTTGCTGAAGTTGAATGGCAGTGCGAACTGTGCCAGTGCCGTGTTCATTGGAGTTCCTTGATCGATGCTATCACCGGGGGTGGGGACAGTTACAGGGTTGGTTTCGGTGGCCGGGATTTGAGTGCGGCTGGGTGATGGAGCCCTTACAGGCCTGAATTCATGGACCGGGTGCGCTAATTGCATTATTTCCCGTTCTAATTCTGTGCTGCGCCTGCTTGTTAAATAATGAGGGCGAGTGGAGTGCAATCGAAGGTGCTGCGTAGACTGTGACTCGCCCGGAACAATCGTGCTCGACAATCCGGTGCGCGACAGTCGTGCTAGCTTGCCGAGGTGTCGGCTCTATGAAACAAGAGTCTTCCGCGGGTTCGCCTCAGGGAATCGTACTGATCTGTAACTTGGACCCGTCGAGAACGGCGATGGTATGACCATTCGGGGAGATGATCGGGGTGGCGTTTCGACCGACTTTTTCTTCAAAAAGCAATTGGTGAGTCTGAGAATCGAATACCGCGATCCGTTGGAAGTTGAGTCCATAACAGTCGTCAAAATCGCCAAGGTAACATCCGCTTGCGAAGTATAGGATTCGCGGCGGAGCCACTGCCGAAATTTGGATGTTCTCTAAGTCCACATTTGGAGGTTGTAACTCTCGCAGATCCACAATGTGTTCCAAATTGCCATTTGGGGAGAGCGACATTAACGCCTTGTCGGTTCTATCGGGATGGAGGAGGAGTTGATTGGGCGAAAGCAAAAGGG
>JBEKZG010000465.1:0-3453 GCA_049510095.1 Occallatibacter sp. | reverse complement strand
CCACAGTGGGTCCGGAAGGCGTAGCGACCGCCGTGGCCGCCGGCACCACGAACATCAACGCCGCTTTTGGAGGCCAAACCGGCTTCGCGCCCTTGACGGTGAGTGCTGTGACCCTGAAATCCATCTCGGTCGCACCCGGAACCGCCGTGCTGGCTCCCGCCTCTACTTTGTCCTACGCCGCGACCGGAACCTTCAGCGACGGCAGCACCCAGGACATCACCGACGCCGTGGCCTGGAGTTCTTCGGCCAGCAACGTGGCCAGCATTACCACCTATGGCCAGGTCACCGGCCAATCGGCGGGAACGGCAACCATCACGGCGCAACTGGACTCGCAGAGTGGCACGGCTGCCCTGGTGGTCGAATCTTCCTCCTTGCAATCGGTGCAGGTTACTCCCGCCAGCGCAACCGTTGCCCAGCAAACCGCGACGCAATTCAATGCCGTTGGCATATTTTCCGACAACAGCACGCAAAACCTGACTGGCTCGGTGACCTGGACCTCGTCTCCCGCCTCGGTTGCGACGGTCAGCAATGCGTCGCCCACCAAGGGGCTGGCCACGGGAATCACTCCCGGAGCTGCCACCATCACCGCATTGTTCGCGGGACAGACCGGGCAGGCGCCCTTAACCGTAACCAACGCCACCCTGACCTCGATCGCCGTTACCCCGGCCGATCCGGAGATCGCCCTGGGCGGTTCTGAGCAATTCACCGCCACCGGCAATTTCAGCGACGGGAGCACGGAGAATTTGACGGCTCAGGCGACGTGGACGTCCTCCAAGGTTAGCGTTGCCACCGTGAACGCCGACGGATTAGCCAGCCCCGCCGGCACCGGCACCACAACCATCACCGCCACCATGAACGGCGTGAGTGGAAGCACAACACTCACCGTCAACTGAGCGCGGGTTGGGTAGCGAGGAGACCGGAAGCGCTATTGTTTTTTCTAGCCGGGGCCGAGCTTCCGGAGCGTGGACGCGGTTACGCCACAGCAACTCAAGTTATTGCCGGATTAGGTGTATCGCGCAGCGATAGGAATGAGAATCCGTGTGCGTCCCACGTCAGGCGTTATGAACCACGCTAGCGGGCCTGTTCGGCCACTTTGAGGTGCGGTTCCACCAGCGCCAGCAGTTGGTCTTTCAGGAATGGTCCGCTCGCCAGCAGGCCTGAGAGAAGCGGATCGCGGCGATTTGCAGTCAGGTTGGTTTTATCCAGAGTGCTCACAAAACCGCCTGCACTCTGCACCAACGCCGCTCCCGCAACCACGTCCCACTCATTCTTCGGCGTCAGAGTAAAAGTAACGTCCGCGAGCCCGGCTGCAACCAGGGCGAGTTTGTAAGCGACCGAACCCATCGCCTGGACTTTGAAACCACTATTCTCGAATGCCGTCCAATCGCCGCGCTTCACTTCACTTCTGCTGGCGAGAACAAGGGCTCCCGCGAGGCTGGTGCGCTGGCTGGTTCGTGCAGGCTGACCGTTATACAGCACGCCGCAGTCAACCGCCCCGAGGAATGTTTCCGCAGTGGCTGGATTGTAGATCCCTCCAGCCACGGGCTTTCCATTCTCGACGAAGCCGATGGAAACGCAGAACTCCGGCAGCCCCTGCACAAACTCGCGCGTACCATCCAGCGGATCGACCACCCACACGTGGCTCTTGTCGAGGCGGGAAAGATCGTCCGCGCTTTCTTCCGACAGCCAGCCTTCGCCCTCCCGCAGCAGATTCTGGCGCAGCACGGCGTCTAAGGCTCGATCGGCTTCGGTTACGGGATCGTGCCCGATCTTATATTCGGTTGCAATCGCGCCGGGAGTAAAGCCTGCGAATACGCTGCGGGCCGCCGCCAGGGCGGCTTCGATGCGGGCGAGAATATCTGAATAGGCAGAAGTCATGCAATCCCGTGGAATTAATTTGTTATGCAGGCCACAACATGCGAGCCCCGGTGATCAACAGCAAAACGCAAAGCACACGACGCAGCCAGAGCATGGGGACTCGCGTGGCCAGATGCGAACCAATCAAGCCTCCCGGAATGGAGCCGATCAATAGCGCACCCACCAGCCTGGAATCTACGTTGCCGGCCCTGAATTGAAGCCACCCGGTCACGCCGAAGAGCACGACCGCGTGCACCACGTCAGTCCCGACATTGATCTTGGGAGGGAAACTGTAGAACAACAGGAGCAGCATCATGATGATGCTGCCCGACCCGACCGAGGTTAGGCCTACGATGAATCCCACGGTCAAGCCGATGATCGCCATCCCTGCGAAACCCTTCATGGTCGGCGCACGATTCGCGACTCGATCTTCGATGTTTTTCTGGAAGAGCAGCATCGTGGGAATCACGATGAGCAGCACCCCGACCGCTAGCTTGATAAACGTATTCACCCCGTTTCCGTAAAGGAGACGGATATGGATCAGCAGCTTGACTCCAGCGAAGGAGCCGGGAATGCTTCCCAGCGCCAACGCAAGGACAACCTTCCGGCGGACTGTTCCATTTCTCAGGTGGAGCAGCCCGGCCGGGATTTTGGTGAAGAATTGAAATAGCGCGTCGGAACCGACTGCCACGATAGGCGAATAACCCAAGCCGAAGATCAGAATGGGAAGCATGAGAACACCGCCCCCCACGCCGGTCAGTCCGATCAGGACTCCGACCACAAAACCCACCAGGATTTTGACCGCGATCACCGGCATGCCGAAATCTTCCCTCTAGAGAGAATCCGAATCAAGGATGACGAACCCCCTCGGCCTTGTCATCCTGAGCAACGCGAAGGACCCCTTGCAAGCCCGCGCTGCCAGCGACGTTTAAAGGCGTTTTCACTACGAACTCGGGCCTCGCGTTTCAGGTTTTGCGCTTGCTCCCAAATCCGAAACCCTCTAAGCACCCGTGCCGTTCACGCCAATAAAGCCTTCGCGTTCCAGGTGCAGAATGATTTCCTGCGCCGCTTCTTCCGGAGAAAGGTCGCCCGTGTTGATGGTGACCTCGGCGTCGGCCGGAACTTCATAAGGATCCGAGATGCCGGTGAACTCCTTCAGAATGCCCGCTCGCGCCTTGGCATAAAGCCCCTTGCGGTCGCGCTGCTCGCAGACTTCGACCGAAGTCGCCACATGCACCAGAATGAATCCGCCGTACGGTTCGATCATCTGGCGCACGTGCTTGCGCGTGGCGTCGTAAGGCGCGATGGGAGCGCAGATCGCGATGCCGCCATTCTTGGTGATCTCCGAAGCGACGTAGCCGATGCGGCGAATATTGATGTCGCGATGTTCTTTCGAAAATCCCAACTCCGACGAAAGATGCTTGCGCACCAGGTCGCCGTCGAGAATGGTGACCGGCCGCCCGCCCACTTCCAGAAACTTGGTCAGCAGAACATTCGCGATAGTCGACTTCCCCGAGCCCGAAAGCCCAGTGAAGAAAATCGTAACCCCCTGCTTGCCGCGGGGCGGAAAGCTGCGCCGCAATTCTTTCACCACTT
>JBEKZG010000464.1:0-3454 GCA_049510095.1 Occallatibacter sp. | reverse complement strand
CGCTCTATGCGCGGATCGCGTAACTCAGAAAAATACCTCAGAGGATTGTCCATTCCCCCTTCTTACCGATTTCCTGCTCGCTGCATATAGCAAACCATGGCCATTTATATGCGTCGGCCCTGGGGGGTGAGTGAGGAATGTTGAATTCAAAACCAAACTTAGCTAAGATATATTGGCAGGATGGAGGTCCATGTGATTACGGCGAGTATTTTTGAGGCAAAAACCAATCTTTCGAACCTAGTGAAGCAGGCGCAGAAGGGTGAAACGGTCGTAATCACTTCCGGGCGGAACAGAACACCCGTTGCTCGGCTGGAAGCGATTCAGCCGGTGAAGAAAAAGCGGCTTGGCGCACTGGAGACCCCAGGGTTCGTCCTGTCGGAGAAGTTCTTTGAGCCGCTACCGGAAGAGGAACTGCGTCTTTGGAATGGCGGCGGTGAGTGAAGGTCCTGCTGGACACTTGCACTCTTGTCTGGGCGACTCTGACTCCTTCACTTTTGAGCCCAGGTGCGCGCGCCGCTATTGCGGACGAGAACAATGTCATTCTGGTTTCGGCAGTAACCGCCTGGGAGATTGCCGTTAAAGTGCGTCTGGGCAAGTTTCCGGATGCGGAGAATCTGGAACGGAACTATCTTGATGTGATGGAGGACGCCGGCTACGTCCTGCTGGATATTGATAGTGAGTCCGCCCTTCGCGCGGGCCGGTTGGTTGCGGAGCATCGGGATCCGTTCGACCGGATGCTTGCGGCGCAGGCGCTGGGACTGGATATTGCGATTGTTAGCCCCGATTCGTTGCTGGATCAGTTTGGGGTGCGTAGGATTTGGTAGAACGAACTGAGCCGTGAAAGAAAGGCAGTTTCGTGAGGATCCGTTTGCGTTCGATTCGGTTATCGCTGGCTACGGTTTTGCCCTTTGTTGGAGTCGCGGCGATTCTTAGCCAAACTACTCCCATTCTTAACAAGGGTGCAAACCCGGCCGATCCTGAGGGGATACTTATTCAGCTTGCGCCGGACGACGGTCCGCCACCTTCGTTGGCCTTGAAACCTGCCGAAAAAGCGCGGGCGATTCGTCTGCTAGTGGCGGTTAAGCGCGATGAGACGGGCTGGCACAGGCAACTGGCCATTTATCTGCTGGCCACGCTTGGGTATGACTACGAACGCAATCGCGAGGAATTGCTGCGGGTATGGCGCAAAGACGGCGACGATGGAACGATGGGACTCCTCATCGGTCTCTACGACCAAGGCCACAAGGAGTTCTTGCAACCGCTGTTGGCCGGCTATAACGGAATGAATGCGGCTGCATCGGAAGGTCTGGGAACGTTTTACTCCGAACAACTGGAGAAGAACCCACGGGGCTTTCTCGCGGTGCTGTCGACGTTTTCGCCCCGTAGGCAACTGGTTCTTTGCACTGTCGCAGGAGGGACGGACGGTGGCGGCATGGGGCCCAAGACCGAGGGCAGAGTTCTTGCAAATCTGAAAGAAATCGGAGGAGAAGTTGCACAGCGCTGTGCCCGCGGGGTCCGGGTTGGAAATCCGGCTGCGGACAAGGCAAACGACGATCTGTCGACGGAGCCCGCAAAGAAGTAGCGATTTCGGTGCTTCTGACCTCCAAAATGGGGTGAAATCCTTCCCTACCTCCCCACTCGCACATTGAATTTCCCCGCAAATCGCCGTATGATAACTACGCAGACGAATTTGTCCGCCATGGTTGTCGTGGGTATGCCGGCTGGCGGAGAGATGAGTGGGCTTACAGCCCACTTTTTATTTGGGGCAAGACCGCCCCGCTTCCAAGGCACAACCCGGGGCAACCACTCCGGCAGAAAGACCGCCAAGGAGCCGGGTCCTCAACGACTCAATATTGTCGTCGATTGTAGTAGCGGTGGCGTGGAAACAGGTTTCCGGCGAGTGTCCGCCGCGGCGGACGCTTGGCGGGGTATTGAGAACGATGGCAGTGAAGCTGGAAGAAATTCGGGCCGCGGCAGTGAGAGTAGCCGCATCGCATGGGCTGGACGTGGTGGACGTGGAGTTCATGGGCCCGGCGAAAGATCGCGTGCTACGCGTGACCCTGGAAAAAAACGCAGAGGGGCGGGCGCGGCTGAAGGCGGCGATTGAGGCCGGAGCGGCCGGAGACGAAGTGGAAGCCCTTCCGGAAAGATTGCGCGAGGGCAAGCTGAGCGTGGAGCAGCTTTCCGGCATCACACATGAGGACTGCGCAGAATTCAGCCGGGATTTTGGTGTATTGCTGGACGTGGAAGACTTGGTTCCCGGCGCGGAATACACGCTGGAAGCAAGCTCTCCCGGCCTTGACCGCAAACTGAGCAAGCCGGAAGAGTTTCAACGGTTCACGGGAAGCCTGGTGAAGGTGCAGACCTTTGAACCGATCCGGAATAACCGGCACTGGCAGGGACGATTGGTTGCATTGGATTCCCAGGTCTCAGAAGCGAGACCTGGGCCACCCTCGATTATGTTGGATTTGAATGCCGTGAAGCAGAACAGCAAGAGCCGGAAGGCCGGCGTGAGCACGGTGGACATTGCGCTGGGCAATATTGAGAAGGCGCAGATAGTGCCGGAGATATAGAGGCAGGGACCTAGGGACTAGGGACTTAGGGACTAGGGACTAAACGACCGAAGCGGCTTGGAATGGGAAGAAGCGACTTGCCGCAACGACAATTTGAATTGAAGAGAGTAAGCAAAGTATGGGCAGCAGCGTTTTGTATCAGAGCATCGAGCTTCTGAGCCGCGAGAAGGGTATTGAACCCGGCGTGGTGGTTGGCGCCGTGGAAGAAGCTATCGCATTGGCCACACGCAAGTTCTACAAGACCCAGGAAAACATGCGTGGGGAACTGAACAAAGAGACCGGCGAGATTACGGCCTACATTTACAAAACGGTGGTTGCGGACACGGAGCAGGTAGAAGATCCGCTGAACCAGATCACGCTGGAGGAGGCCAACCAACTGGCCCCAGGCGTGGAAGTGGGCAGCGAGATCCGGATGTATCGGGATACCAGCCCGCTGGGCCGCATTGCCGCGCAACTGGCCAAGCAGGTGATCTTCCAGAAGGTACGCGAGGCGGAGCGGGACACGATCTTCCAGGAATATGCTCACCGGGAAAAGGAAGTGCTGAACGCCACGGTGAAACGGATCGAGGGCCAGGACGTTATTTACGACCTGGGCAAGGCGGAAGCGCGCTGCCCGCGGCGGGAACAGTCGCGGCTGGAGCAGTTCAGTATTGGCGAGCGGGTGCGTGTGGTGCTGCTGAAGGTGGACCGCGCGGCCAAGGGGCCTCAGGTGATTGTGAGCCGGGCTGCACCGGAACTGGTTTCGAATTTGTTTCAGAGCGAAGTGCCGGAGATTTACGACAGCACGGTGGTGATCAGGGCGATTGCGCGTGAGGCAGGCGAGCGGACGAAGATCGCGGTGCAGAGCCGCGACAAGGACGTAGACCCGGTGGGCGCGTGCG
>JBEKZG010000463.1:0-3474 GCA_049510095.1 Occallatibacter sp. | reverse complement strand
AACCGCCCTTGGCGGCCTCGTCGAGGAGTTGCCGCATGGAGACTAGAGGCATAAGGAGTTCTCCTTTTTTGGTAGATCTCGATTGGATCGGGCCGCCTGTGCGCTTGGGCCCTTGAAGGCGGGAAATCAGCCTCATGGGCGGCGGGAACTGCAATCGTCCTTATGGTAGCAGAGATGCGCAAGGGGAAATTGTGCGAGGGATCACTGTGGGATGGAGAAGTGCCGAGGAGGGATTGCCCTTGCAGGTACGGGCGGTTGCCTGATTTCCAGGGTCGCGGCGATACGGCCGGAGCCCAAAAGACGCACAAATGGGAGTCAATGAGTGGTTTGGCCTGATGTCGCCAATCGGCATTCGGCAACATGCCGGTTCATGAGCGCGTCATCGCCTCGCCCTTCCGAAAGTCCTCAAAGAACGTGTCCAAGGTTGTTGAAGGTTCCGGGAAGCTCATGTTGCTATGACGCGGACCCTGATGTCGAAGTTTCGAAGGCCGTCCCTCTGTCCTCATGCGTCGCGCGGCTTCGTTCCAGTCTGGACGCTCCGCGTGGTGCTGATACCAGTGGACCACGCTTGCCTCGTCCGCCCACTCAGACAGCCTGGGCATGGCTTTACGATGCGAGCCACTTGTCATGTACGCCTTCATTGCGTGTTCGTCAGCCCAAAGGGTCATGGTCCAGAACGCGTGATCTTTGTCCTTCAAGAGCGCCATGGAAAGGCACCCCTTGGCATTGCGGATCTGCGCGATGCTTCGCCGGGCATGAAAGATAAACATGGGCACAAACCAAATCGCGCGAGCACGAAATCGAGTGATGCTGACAAGTGGCATTTGTTTTCTCCCTGAGGTGCTTTATCAATCGATGCCGGCTACTTGGTTGCAAAGTAACCGGGCCCGTCGAGTTCTTCGAGCAGTCCCGGATGCGTGGGCTCCCAACCCAGTTCCTTACGGGTGCGATCGCTGGAAGACGGGTTGTCGGTCGCGGCGAAGTCACCAAACCAACTGAACGCCTTGCCCGCTTCCTTGGCCGAGATGGACTCAACCGGGATGTTCAATTGACGGCCAATGATCTCGGCAATGGCACGGAAAGGGATGCCTTCCTCGGCCACACCGTGATAGCGGGCGCCGGCCACTCCGTTTTCCAGTGCGAGCCGGAAAAGCCTCGCCGCATCGCGACGATGCACGGCTGGCCAACGATTTTGACCGTCTCCGACGTAAGCAAAGCTGCCCTTCTTACGTGCGATGGCAATCAACTGGGGTACCAGCCCGGTGTCGCCGTCGCCGTGAACTGAGGGTGCAAGCCGGATCATTGTGGCGCGCACTCCGAGTGACGCCAGAGCCTCCACATTCTCTTCGGTCTTTGCGCGGGCGATGCCGGGGGAGAGAGGATCGGGCTCATCGTCTTCGGTCGCCGGCTTTGCCGCACGGAAGCCAACGTGCGAGAGGCCCATGGTGCCGAAGGTCGTAACCAGCGGGCGTCCCGAGCCCTTGAGAGCGAGGCCAACGGTATCAATGGCGCGCCGATCCGCTTCGGAAGCGACCATCATAAAGCGGCGGGCGATACCCGTCGGCAGGCCGCCGAAGATCACCCCCATACGCTTCCAGAAAGGGATTTGCGAAGGGCCATGCATAAAAGCGAGGTGGATCACTCCGTCGGCAGCAGCTGCTGCCTTGCGCAGGCTCTCCATGTCGTCGAGATTGCCGAGAATCGGCTGAATTCCCTTAGCGGACAACTTCTTCGCTGTCTCCTCCGACCGCGCCAGCGCGGTGACAGTATGTCCCGCGGCAATCAATTCTTCCGTGACTGCCGATCCGATAAAACCCGTTGCGCCCGTAACGAATACCCGCATTCGACTTCTCCTTTATTTGTGCTCGACCGCTTATGGTAGTGGTCCAATGGGCAGTTTCCCGTCCACTGAAATCACTTTAGAACTGCGGTACTGGACTGTATATACTTGAAAGTCCATTCTCGATTATCAGGAGTCCAAATGGATCCACTGTCACAAATCATCGGGCTGCTCAAGCCGCAAGCGGTCTTTTGGCGCGTCGTCGAGGCGCATGATGCATGGACGATCAGCTTTCGTCCCACGAATATCGTGGTCTTCGGCCAGGTCATCGAAGGGGCCTGCCACATTGAACGGGAAGACGGCATCGCGCTCGATCTGAAGGCTGGCGACTTTCTCCTGATGGCGGCGCCGCCCAACTGGACGATGGCAGCCCACGGAGGGGGATCCACCACCATCGACTTCGAAGTCGTTGTTGACGACCCGCGGACACTGCTTTCGCCAGTCCTGACAGATCAAGTCACCCGTTTTATGGCGGGCAACTTCGCGTTCTCACCTGCGAATCGCGATCTCGTCGCGACCCTCATGCTGCCCATTGTCCACGTCATGGGGAACGACGTCGCTGCCTCACGGTTGCGCGCACTTCTGGCCACGTTCGGCGACGAAGCCACCAGGGATAGACCTGGCCGTTCGCTTGTGCTTGACCGCCTTCTGGAACTCATCCTTATTGAAGCCCTGCGCTACCGCCCCTCCGATCTCGCCGATGGCGGAAGCAGCCTGTTGTCCGGCCTGGCCGACCCGCGCATCGGTAATGCGTTACGCATCATGCATGCGGATCCGAAACAGGCGTGGACTCTCGCTTCGCTTGCTCGGAAAGTGGGGATGTCGCGGTCCGCCTTTGCATCACGCTTTTTGCAGCTTGTCGGCGTACCGCCCATCGAGTATTTGGCCACCTGGCGGATGAGGCTTGCGAAGAGCGCCTTGGCATCCTCCCAAGCGTCTATGGTCGACGTCGCCGAGATGGCCGGATATCAGTCGGTGAGCGCCTTCAGTTCAGCATTCAAGCGCGAAACCGGTCTCTCGCCCACCCTCTATTTGCGGTCTCTTCGGGAGGCGAATTGAGGAAGTGTTGGGCTAGCATTAGTCCCGGCACGCTTGTCCGGGCCGGGGTGAATTCCTACCGCTCGCTAAATGCCATTCACTTTCCGGACCGGATTAACACCGATCAGCTTCCTGGAAGCAATCCGCGCAGCATTCTCAATTGGTGAAAACAGGGCAATACATCCATCCAGCGTGGTCTACGTGAAAAATGGAGGATCGGGAATGTTAAGCGCCGTTCACTACTGCGGAGGTCATCAGTGAGTGCTTCATCGCCAATGCGCGTTTTCAGGTTTAGCGGGCGTCGGCAAAGTGGAGCGAGTGGCAGCATATTCGTATCCGTCTGAGCAACGCACCCTTTTCTTGCGTGGCGTTTAGTGGTGCACTGTCTCTATGAGCGCAGTGGGAGTGATGCACCGCCGCCTGCTTCTAGAGAAGTTTGCTAACTCCTCTCCCGTGCTCGACCGCGATCCGCTACGGGGACGTCGAATACACCCATCCGGCCCGCGGCAACAAGGCCTGCGACGAAGCTGGCCCCCGCGAGCATTGTCAGCCAATCGAGCGCGGACGGAGCGGCTACAAAATTGAGATGCGCCAGC
>JBEKZG010000462.1:0-6396 GCA_049510095.1 Occallatibacter sp. | reverse complement strand
CCCAGCGGCACCTGTTTCAGGGGCGGAGCATTCGATCCCGCGGGATTACGGAAGATCGCGGTGAAGAGCTTGTTGTCCGCGCGCAAAACATATTCATCCTGAGAGCCCTCCTCGACTTCGGTGACGACCTGGCCCTCGATGGAAACCAGATCGAAGAGTTGGGCGCTTGAGGTGAGCTGCGCCCAGTTGGACGGCTGGGGCGGGACGGGCGAGCGGACCCCGGTTTCCTGGATTTCGGCATTCGTGAGGGCCAGGAATCCATTATGCACATTGGGAAAGCCGATTGCATCCGCAACATCGCCAACCTGCATCGGAACCCGGGTTTGTGTTTCGATCCAGAGGCTTTTGGGGCCATCCTGCAGCACAATGGCCTTGCCAAATTCGTAATAGGTAATAGTTCCGTGGACGCGAACTCTGCCGGTGAGATCGTGCACATGATAGCTCCCGAGGATGTCGCCCATGGGCGTGACGGGGAGGGTCCAGGGATTGGCGCCGGCGCGCCCGAGGAGTTTGACATTGGCAAAGGACGGCACGTAGAGCCGGCTTCCGGTGGGTTGATGCTTTCCGTCGAACCTTCCGGCCGCAACCCCGGAGACCTCGATATTCGCGTCGAGCAGGTTTCGGATTTCGGAGTCGCTACCGCCGCTGACGATGAGCTCAATGTAGCCGCCCTCGGTGAGCAACTGCACGCGAGTGGAGTCAACGGGGTCTCCAGCTCCCAGGTCGACAGCGTGCGCAACGCCGTGGACGGTGACCCAAAGGCAGTCGTACCTCATGCGAATGAGGTCGTCGAAGGTGGCGGGAATGGGCATGGGCAAGTCGCCGTGGCGGAGCACTGTGAGGTCATTGCTGCGGACATTGGGATGGAAGTCGGCATAGGTTGTTCCGCGCACCAGGACGCGGTCGCCGGGGAGAAATCCAGCATAAACGGGGACCTTCACGAAAATGGCCAAATCCCCATCCTGCACAAAGAGGTTGCCATTATTCTTGTCGTAAAAGGTGACGGTTGCCTGAAAGGCGACCGGAAGGCCCTTGGATACTTCGGCATTTGTAAGTTCGTGAATGGCGCGCAGCGAGGTTAGAGGCGCGGGCGGAGCCGACCAGGCTGCCAATGCCGATCCGAGAACGATTGCGAACGCTGGAAGCAACCTCTTCATCAAGAAAAAACGAGCGACCTGGGATTCATCGATTGCCGCAGTAGAGTTCTATCGGCAAAAGCCGCCATAGAGTACACCTCAGCATGCCAAGAAACCGAAAGTTTTCACATGCTGAAGTGGCTGAGTATCCACGCGATTATCTTATGCCCCGTCGATCAGGTTGAATATGCAACGTTTGTGCAGGCTACGTGTCGCGGAGTCAGGCGGATGGCGGAAGCAGATTCGTTCCCGGATGCAATGCTCAGGACCGGTGCGAAGCGGGAGAGCGAGGGAGTGAAGAGATCATTTCCGGACTTCCCGCTTGCGATTCTTGACGAGGTACATCGCGGCGTCGGCGGCGCTCAACAGGCTGTCTTTTATTGCGCCCTCCTGCGGATAAAGAGCGACGCCAATACTGGCCGCGCCATTCAGCACAAAGCCTCCCACGTTGAATGGGCGGACGAAGCAGTGGTTAAGCCGTGCAACGATTTTATCCAGGTCCGCGAGGCCATGGTGGAGCGAGACCAGCGCGGCGAATTCGTCACCGCCCAACCGTGCGAGCATATCGCGGCCCAGCAACTGGTGGCTCATGCGGAGGGCGGCCTCCTGGAGGTAAAGATCCCCCACGTGGTGGCCATAAGTGTCGTTGATCAACTTGAATTTGTCGAGGTCGATGTAGATCAGTCCGAGGAGTCTGCCGGATTGGCGCGCCTCATCGATCTGCAACTCGATGAACTTCTCAAAAGCGAAGCGGTTGGGAATATCCGTGAGCAGGTCGTATTCCGAGCGGCGGCGCAGATCGGAATAGAGCCGGCGAGTTTCGATGGCCAGCGTGGCCAGCCGCGCCCCATTTTGGAGAGCTACAGTCTCACGGTCGATCAGCGGCGAATCCGGATGGAGCCCGGCAAAGAGCGCGCCGAGCGCTGGGCCGATGCGTCCATCGATGCTGGCGCGAACGACGCGAAGGTTGCCCTGCTCGTTCGGAAAATCTCCAAGCCTCTCTCCGTCCGCGACTTCACACCAGCATGGAGCGCCACCCAGCTTGGAGGAAACCATTGCCGCAATCTCCACGAGGATCTCCGCGAGTGGGCGCGATTCGTTGATGTCCTCGAGAATGCGGCTGCGCTGCCGCTCAAGGTCGGCCTCAACCTCAATGCGAGCCGACATGACGGCGGTTTGGCGCCGCACCTTGCGTTCCAGTACCCAGCCCCTGACGACGACAATGAAGACGACGATCACGAGCGCACCGAGAACCAGAAGCAGGTTGCGGGTATTGATCAAGGATGGCTGGGCAATGACGGAAATATCGTCAGGAGAGCGCATGAGGATGTTGAACGGGACACCCCCTCTGAATGGATTGGAGTTCGAGTTGCTGAGAGGCGCTGAAATGCCGGATACGCGCACGGTTGAACCGACCGGCACTTCGTTCATCGGCATGGGTTGCATGCCATACACGTTCGGATGGCGATAGATTGCGGAGAAGATCTCGCCATCGGATACCAGCACATACTCATCCTGCGAGTTTTCCCGCACCTCCATCACCACCTTGCCTTCAATCAAGACAAGGTCGAAGAGATGCTTGCTCGAACTAAGTTCCTCAGCTGTGGCTGGCTGCGGAGCAATGGGGCCGTACACAGGCATTTCACGCACTTCGCCGTCGGCGAGTGTCAGAAACCCGTCATGCACATCGGGAAAACCTGTCACATCCGCCTCATACCCGATGCGTAACGGACTCTCGACCTTGGTCATGATCCAGAGGCTTCTCGCGCCGTTCTGTAATGGTTCCGTGAATCCGCACTCTCCGGCTGAGATTCTTCACATGGTATTGGGAGATGATTTCATCCATCCTCGTAACCGGGGAGGACCATGGATTCTGGCCGGCATATTCGATCACCTTGATATTCGCAAAGGACGGAATGGAAAGCTGCACGCCAGTCTGTTGCATTTTTCCGTCAAACTGTGCCGAAGCGACCCCGGTGATTTCGACTTCGGCATCCAGCAGTCCTTTCAGGACGGTGACGTCCCCGCTGTCCACATACGTTTCGATCGTTCCTCCATCGGCAAGCAGCACCAGGCTGTCTCCGCCCCTGACCAGGTCGGTACTCAGAACCTGGGCACGGATACTCACCAGGGTGCTGTCAAATTTTGAGTGGATCAATTCATCGAAGGTTGCCGGCACGGGCGTGGGAAGCGTGCCGCGATGCAGCAGGGTCACGGTTCTGGCGACTACGATGGGGCGGAAGCTGTCTTGCGCCTTTCCTTCAATCAGGACGCGATCGCCGGGCACGAGCTTGAAGTCCTCGCTTGCCCACACGTAGATCCCCTCGCTCTGGTCTTGGACAAACAGAGTGGTTTCATGCTCTCGTCTGTAGCTGACCGTTGCTTCAAAGGCGACACTGGGCTCCCTGGTTGCTTCGTCATGGCTCAACGCGTGAATAGCCTGCAGCGAGGTCAAGGGGGCCGCCGGCGCCCCGCCGGCGGCCAAGGCCCATCCCAAAGCGATTGCCAACGTTGTGACAGGCCTCATCATCGGAGAGATTCCGGGTCTAGCTTGCGCAAGGATTTCCTTCCTCTGAGAGTGTCTATCGGCCAAAACCGTTTAAGAATCCAACGGAGTGCACAAGTAACAAGGACAAGCGGCTCAGGATCTGCGTGGGCGGTCATGGAGCTGGGAGATCATTTCCTCGACTTGGCGCTTGCGGTTCTTTGCCACGTACATGGCGGCGTCGGCGGCGTTGAGAAGTCCGTCCTTGGTGATGGCATCTTCCGGGTAGAGGGCGATGCCGATACTGGCGGCGGGATGGAGAACGGCGCCCTCGATCGGGTAGGGCTCATCGAAGGATCGTTCGAGGCGGAGGGCAATCTCCTGAACCTCGGCGCGGCTTCGGACGATTGGGACTAGCGCGGCAAACTCGTCGCCACCGAGCCGGGCCAGTGAGTCGTGGGCACGCAGTTGTCGTTTCATCCGCGATGCCACTTCCTGCAGGTACAAGTCTCCGACGTGGTGACCATGAAGGTCGTTGACCTGCTTGAAATGGTCGAGGTCGATGTAGATGAGGCCGAAGACGGAGGCGTTCTTGCGGGCCTCCTCAATCTGCGCATCGAGGCATTTGTCGAGCGAGAAGCGGTTGTGGATGTCGGTGAGCAGGTCGAACTCGGAACGGCGGAGCAGATCGGAGTAAAGGCGTCGGGTTTCGATGGCCAGGCTGGCAAGTGCAGCGGCGAGGGAGAGGGCCTCGGTCTCGGCGATGGAGGGTGCGGTGAGGGGATCGAAGGCGACAAAGAGTTCACCGAGCGGCGGGCCCGAGCGGGAGGGAATCTCCTGTTGTACGACGCGCATGCCGGGAAGATCTTTGACCCAGTTTCCCAGTTGCGCTCCGCCGGCGATCTGACACCAGCACGGCGCGCCCTTTAGCCGGAACGAGACCAGTTCGGTGATCTCTTCAATGATTTCGGCAAGGGGACGGGTGCCGTTGATGTCCTCAAGGATGCGGCTGCGGCGGCGCTCCATATAGGCCGACGCGGCGGTTTGTTGCCGGGCCCGGTGCTCTACGAACCACGCTCGTGTGCCCAGGACCAGCAGCACGAAGATCAAAAGGCCTACGAGGATGCCAAGGTTGCGGACGGTGAGCAGAGAGGGCGGGGCAATGACCGAAATATCCTCCGGAGCACGTATGAGCATGTCGAAGGGCACGTCGACTCTATAGGGACTAGAGTGATCGAGGACGCAAATGCCGGAGACGCGGACCCTGGAGCCGGGTTGTACGTGGTTCATGGGCAGCGTTTGAATGCCGCCAACAGTCTGGTGGCGGTAGATGGCGGAGAAGACCTGGCCATTGGCCGTCAAGACATACTCATCCTGGGAGCTCTCCTGGACCTCTGTCACTACCTGCCCTTCAATGGAGACGAGTTCGAAGATGTGCCTGCTCGCAGCCAGATCGCTCACCGTCACCAGCTTGGGAGCGATTGGCCCGTAGCCCTGGCTTTCCTGGATCTCGCCGCCGTCGAGGGCCAGGAAGCCGTCACGGACGCCGGGGAAGCCGATCACGTCCGCTTCTTGTCCAATCCGCAGCGGCTTCTCGTAGACGGTTTGGATCCAAAGGCTTTTTGAACCGCTCTGGAGAACAAGGGCGGAGCCAGCGTGATAATAAGTGATGGTGCCGTGAACCCTGACCCTCTGGCTGAGATCGTTCACGCGATAGTTGTTGGTGACGATCTGGTCCATTTGTGAGACGGGGAGAGACCAGGGGCTAACGCCGGTATGCTTGACGATCTTTATATTCGCCAGCGAAGGGACGGCGAGCCCAATACCGGTTTGTTGCATTTTCCCATCCAGTTTTGCCCCGGCGACGCCGCTAATCTCGACCTCGGCGTCCAGCAGTTCGTTGGGAGCGCTTGCGTCGTCGCTGTTCACGTACGTGTCAATTGTGCCTCCGTCGACAAGCAGCGTCATGTGAATGTCATTCCGATTGGAATTCACGCTCAGGTCGGCGCTGCGGATTTTGGCGCGGATTGTGACGAACACGCAATCGACCTGTGAGTGCATCAATTCATCGAAGGTGGCCGGCACCGGACTGGGCAGGCCGACATGGCGGAGCACGGTGACGCTATCCGCGATCACGATGGGGCGAAAGCTGTCGTTGGCTTTTCCGCGCACCAGGACGCGATCGCCGGGCGCCATGTGAATGCTTGCGTCCGCCCAGACATAAATTCCCACATCGCCGTCCTGAACGAACAGGGTGGTCTCGGCCGCCCGCCTGTAGGTGACAGTGGCTTCAAAGGCGACGGGCGGTTCCATGGCAGCTTGGGCATGGCTGAGGGAGTGGATGGCGTGGAGGGTGGTAAGAGTGCCTGGGGGCTCTGCCCAGACAGCCGCTGCGCACCCCACAATGGCCGCGATTAGCATGAACGCCCAGGGGAGCCCGTCAAACGCCGCAAAGAGCTTCTTCATTCTGATCATCCGGCGCGCCCGCGCAGAGTCCTTTAGTCCTGTTGAGTTCTATCGGCAAAAGCGTCCAAAAAATTCACTTTAACGTCCAGAACAACGCATATTCCGAGCAGTACTCTGTGCGAGCCAGAATAACCCGGTGAATCGAATCAGAACAGGGGCCGGACGCCGAGAGGATCCGGGGAATGGGAAAAGGGAAGCCAATTTGGGAGGTGAGTCAGCCGTGTTCATTGGAGCCGCGATCGGAATTGGTGTTCCCGACCGGCATAGGAACGGCCTGATGCTTAGTGTGTTTTGCGACGTACATGGCGG
>JBEKZG010000461.1:0-3510 GCA_049510095.1 Occallatibacter sp. | reverse complement strand
CAGGTCGGCTGTCGTGTGGGCCTCCTGGCCCGCACTCGGACTACGGCGATGTGTACGCCGCAGGTACCAACGATTTGGCGAGCGACGCCACTCGATTTCTCAATTTACGGATAAGCTCTAAGGAGTGGAGTCCGTCGCTCACGATTGGGGCGGATACGGGGGCGGCGGCGGATAGGGCGGCGGCGGGGCCCAGGCTTGCTGCGGCGCGGGGATTACTTTCCACTCGGCGAAGGCGAGGACGTAGAGCAGAACCAGGACGCCGAGTGACGGAACGAGGCACACCAGAGAGAGCCAGGGCGAAAAGCCGGCTTTCTTGAGGATGAACCAGAAGGGCACCATCAAAACGGCAATCCCGATGAGGATCAGGATGGGGATGATGGCTAGCATGGCCGTGAGTACACGCGTTACGTTTTCGGTATCGGGGCTGCTTTGGAGCAGAAACAGTGCCAGGTTATGCATTAGAGAACACTCCAGAACTGGGATGGAAACTCGGAGCTACGATACGGCTGAAGGGTGAAAATCGCAAACGAAATCCTTGAATGGAGAGACGAGTGGAGTTGTATTTGTCCGCTCGATGAGTTGACCAACTTGACCAATCGGACGGTTTCTGTCAGGATGAAGATGCGTTGACCAACTTGACCAACGTTGGTGGACTTGTTCACACATGAGGAAATGCGCGATGACTGCAGATGCGAACTCGGAACCCGAGCCGGAAGAAGGTCCAACGGAGAAAAAGCCTCTGCCGTTTGGGCAGAATCTCCTGGGGATTAAATTCCTCGCGGACGATTGGGAGAAGGATATTCCGCTTGAGTACTTCCAACACGAGGGCGAGGAAAATCCATTTGGAGGCGAGAGTGCGATGGATAACGTACAAGTGAATTTGTATGAAGCCAAGACGCAGCTTTCATCTCTTGTCGATAGGGCTGCGAAGGGCGAAGAGATCGTGATTGCCAAGGCGGGGAAGCCGATGGCGAAGCTTGTTCCCGTAACGGCCGAGCCGAAAGTGGCGCGGACGCCTGGGCGGAACCTGCTCGGGATCACCTATATGGCCGAGGACTTTGACGCGCCTTTGCCAGAGGACGTGCTTCAAGATTTTGGGCTATAGAGAATGAAGCTGCTGCTCGACACGCACGCGTTTTTGTGGTGGGATTCCAACGACTCTAACTTGCCGGAGGCGCTGCGCCTGGCAATTGCGTCGCCCCAAAACGAGATCTTTGTGAGTGCGGTGACAGTTTGGGAGATCGCGATCAAACGGGCTTCGGCGAAGCTGACCTTTGTCGGAGCTGCCGCAAATGCAATTCAGACGCATGGTTTCCTGCCGTTACCCATCAGTGTTGATCATGCTGAGGCGGCGGGTGCGCTCGAGCAGCTGCATCGAGACCCGTTCGATCGACTGCTGGTGGCGCAGGCACGTCTCGAAGGGCTGGTTCTGGTCACCGTGGATGAGAAGATTCTCCGCTATCCGGTGCCTCATTTGTAATCTGACTGCCTGCTTCGACCGCTGGCGCTAGGTAATGTCTTCGGTGTCGTAGACGGGGACGACTACGCGCTTTTTGGGAACGCCGTGGACTGAGCTTAGGAGGTCTTCGACTACGTCTTCCAATTGGCGCTGGGTTTCAATTACGGCAGACATGCTGCGCAGCTCGTCGGGCTCCACGGTGCGCTCAACGAGGGCGACGGCATGGCACTGGGCAATGTGGTCGAGGTTCAAACCTTCGGGGGTTTTGGCCTTGATGCTTATCTGATCGATCCCAATTCCCAGGAGATCCGCGACATGGGCGCGCATTTCTCCGGCCACTGGAAAGATCTTGGGAGCGGCCAGAATGAGCGTGGTGTCGATGTTCACGATTTGATAGCCGGCGTGCTGGAGTTCTTCCAGGGCGAGATTGAGGAAGATGGCGGAATCGGCGTCTTTCCAGCGGGGATCGCCGGGCGGGAAGAAGCTACCGATATCGCCGGCAGCCACAGCACCCAGAAGAGCGTCAGTGATCGCGTGTAGAAGCACGTCGCCATCGGAGTGACCGGCAAGGCCCTCCGGATGGTCGAGCGTCAATCCGCCAATGCGCAGCGGGACGCCAGGCTTGAAAGCGTGCGAGTCCCAGCCAAAACCGATCCGTGTGTCCATGATTACCGTGCCTATCCTTTGAAAACTTGCCGGACCGAATTGCTTTCAGGCTAATCCAGTGAGATCGAAAGGCAACCGCAGGTCCTTCGACTCCGTTGCGCTCCGCTCAGGATGACAGCGTTTGTTTTGTGGAGTCAATTTCAGCGGTCCAACTGTTTGAGGTAAAACTCGGCCAACTCCAGATCGCCCGGCTTGGTAATCTTCAGATTAACCTGAGAGCCGGGTACGACGGCCACTGTTTGGCCGGCACGTTCCACGACCGAAGCTTCGTCGGTGCCCAGAAAGCCGTCGGCGGTGGCCTCGGCATAGGCACGCTGGAGAATGCCAAAGCGGAAGCCCTGCGGGGTTTGGGCGAGTACGACGAACTCGCGGGGGATGGTGGAGACGATGAGTGCGCCGTGGGCGGTGCGCTCGACCTGCTTGATGGTGTCGATTGCCGGCATGCCGACGATGGCAGCGCCATGGAGATCGACTGCGTCAATGGTGCGGTCGATGGTGGCGGCGTCAATGAGCGGGCGGACGGCGTCGTGGACGAGGACAATATCATCAGGGCGGGCGGGCAGCGCGGCGAGGGCGTGGGATACCGATTCCTGGCGGTTGTCGCCGCCTTCGACGACGCGGACCCGGTCGGCAAGACCATACTCGGCAATCTGCGCCTCTACGCGCTCGATTTCAGGGGCGCGAACGGCCACGATGATTGCGGTGACCCGTTGGACCGAGGCGAAGGCCCGAAGGGAATGGATGAGGATGGGGATGCCGTTGAGGGCGAGGAATTGCTTGGGCTGTGCCCCGGCCATCCGGGTGCCGAGGCCCGCGGCGGGAATAATCGCGAATACCTGCATGACTCGTGAAGTATACAACGCGTTGTATGTGTTGGTGCGGATCGTTGTTTCCCGGGTTCAGGAAAAGATGGAAAAGTCCTGGGGCCGACGGTCTGCTTCTTTGGGTTTCCCACCCATCGAGCCAAGAACGCTCGATGGATGGGGCACAGAGCATTTGTGGGCACCAGGAGTTTTGTCTCTCAGCCCTGCAAAGACCATGTGAAGACGTGAGTGGTTTTGCGATAATCCTGACATAAGCAACAAAGTCTTGTGATAGGTTTCAAAGAGTTTCGTCGAGCGCTGAGTCTAAGGAGAACAAGTCAATGACTCAAATTGGGCCGGCGTGTTCTCACCAAGGACCATGGGTCACAATGCTGATTCAACGATTGGTCATTCTTCCGTTTTTTTGTTTTGCGGCGGTTGCGGCCGCACAGCAGACCGCGCCCCCGATCCAGATCTATGGCGGGTATTCCTGGCTCTCGAACAGCTTCAACGGGGTGCCTGGATCGCAGAAGGCACTGAACGGATGGAATGCCGGCGTGGGTTTTCCGCCATGGCGTCATC
>JBEKZG010000460.1:0-3512 GCA_049510095.1 Occallatibacter sp. | reverse complement strand
CCTCGTCGAGCTGGCGGACAAGCTCGCGCCACTCATAAGGCGGCGTCAGGGCAGCATGCAAGACCCTCCAGGAAAAAACTCCGAGGTTTCCGAACCACTCAAAGAAGCCGCTGACCAGCCCAGCACCTGGTTTCGAAAGCGAGAGCACGGGACGAGCTTGATGCCCTGTGAGGACCGATTTGCCGCCCGCAGCGGATATGGATCGCTGATCGCTCAATGATTTGGACCAGGGTCTGCCGAGTCGTGGGCATTGTTGAAGTGCATGCGGGCGAGGAGCGAATGCGGGCCGCTATAGAAAAACTCGCGTGCAACATTTCCACCGACGTACGCCAGCAAGTCGTAGTTGCCGATTCGGAATCCATCCATGGCGCCGAATCGATTGGGGTACCACCCATAGACCGCGGTCATGGAACCCGCGTACGGAGTTACCAGCGCGGGAACAGAGAAGACGCTGTGGCCGTCAATACTACTGCGTGCGACGAAACTGGTAGACACGGCATGGCGCAACCGGGGAAATACTCCTCGGCACGCGCAGCGGTAGTAAAGCATATCCTCTCTTAATACGGCTGAAAGCCCATAGCGCGCCGTGGTCGAGACAGCCACGATTCCAAAATCGGAACCAAACCTTTTGGCATAGCCCTCAGCTCCCTGATGCCACTCCGGTGGAGCATTTCCCCACTGGTTCAACCCGGCTGCGAAGGCGGAGTCCAAGACCGGACCCGGGCCGAAAGCGTCCGCAACGTAATCTCCGGCGGTTGCTTTTCCCGTCGGCCGCTGGTACGTCAGGTTCAGCCTCGCTGCTGTGATGGTCCCTGAACTGGTCGCTGCATCTGTTGAGGAGACTACGTCCTGCGCCCCGGCTACGCCCGCGAGAGTTGCGAGGGCCGCTGCGGCCAAAAACAGAAAAATCGCGTCCGGAATTCTCCAACAGAGGGTATCCATGAAGGGCGCGGAAAACGGCCCATTCGCCGGTTCCTGGTGATGGGCGCTATTGGGCTTTGAAGTCCATTTCTGCATCGGTCTTTTCAAGGTCTCCTCCCAATTACGGTCGCCGCGCGAATGCATTTGATAACGCCAAAAGCAGGCGGGAGTAGGCTCTCGCGGCTTTAGCGATAGTGTCAGGTTGGATGCACAAACACTGATCGGAATTGCTCAGCATCGCTTTTTGAGCGTTTTGGTTGTGAACGGCGAAGTCGTGTAACGGGACGGTTCTTTGCTACATGCGCCGAGCCTCCGCATCACGTTACTCATGTGAGCAACAGTGATCAGACATGTGTTCGATCGAGTGGCGATAATCACCGGTGTCTCAGTGTATTTGAGCTTTTACGTTGGGCGGTCTGTCCGGATGTAACGTGGTTTCTCTTAAAGCTGCTCGGGACCGCCGCGCCTGTCCAGGGTTCGGAGTGGTGCTCCATTTCTTTCGCCGGGAGCGTTCCCTTTTTTAATGGAACTACAAAAATAGCGGCGATCTTCATTAGAAAGCGGCTGCCGCATCGGCACCAAGAGTTCACGCCAATTGCGCGGCTGCGAAGGGGAGACATCTTGATAAGCCAACGGTGCATTGCTGACTTTGACACAGTCTGCTCACTTGCAAAAGCGGGGCTTGGCCGTAAGGTGGTTGAACTCGAGCCGAAGGATACCTTCTTCACCCAGGGAGATGAAGCAGACGCCATTTTTTATCTCCAGAGGGGACGGGCCAAGCTCACCGTTGTTTCGCAGAATGGCAAAGAAGCCACTATCACACTGATTGCTACCGGCGACTTTGTGGGAGAAGAATGCCTGACTTCCATCCCCGGACTGCGGCTGGCAACGGCTTCCGCAGTAAACTCATGTGCGGCACTCAAGATCACCAGGGAAGAGATGGCACGCTTAATGCATAACGAGCCGTCGTTTGCCGACTTCTTTCTCAAATTTCTACTCGCTCGCAGTATGCGGATGCAGGCCGACCTCGTCGATCAGCTATTCAATTCCAGTGAAAAGCGCCTGGCGCGGATTCTCCTGTTGATGACGGAATTTGGCAATCCGGGAGAGCGCGGCAGTTTTATCCCACCTGTCTCACAGGAGACCCTGGCTGAAATGATCGGCACCACTCGATCGCGCGTCAGCTTCTTCATGAATCGATTTCGGAAGCTCGGCTTCATCAAGTACAACGGCCGTATTCAGGTGAATAGGTCGCTGCTCAACGTGATCCTTCTCGACCAGCTGCCCGAGCACAACGCCCAGATGCCGGCCATGCCGATGATGGAAACTATTTTGAAGCCTGTTCGTCCGCTCCTCGGAGCAATTAAGCGGAGAATCGCGATTTGATGCGTTGGAAGTCAGGACCTCCGAACGCCTATTTCCATGAGTACCTGCCTGATTGTATCGAGCAATCCCTCGATGTCTGGCGATGACAAGCGGCCGATCGCCTGCGCCGCTGGTCAAGTTGCGAGGACGACGATCCGGTAGATGTGAACCCGATTAGGAGACATTGAGAACTGGCGGCTCCGGCGCAGGATTTGCCGAGTTCGCCGCCGTGGATTTTACTGAGAAACAATAAAGACCGGGGTGGTTCCGCGCGGTTCCGGGAGGCCAGACCGGTCAAAATGGGTGAGTCTCTGAGGCATGGATTTCAGAAGGATTGTTTAACCGGAACGACACTAATGGGTTACTGCTTCCGCCAATTGTTGCAGAGCAATCAAGAATGTAGTTGCTGTATTGTGGAATGGATATGGACAAAGACATCGCGCCACCCCTGCTCGAGAGCGGCGAGAGCGAACAGGATGTCACCACTGCGCTCCAGCCGGAGGCAGTCCAGGGTGAGAAAAGCACGCAAGATTCGGTTCAAGCAGTGGTGGAAATTCCGGTTAGCCATAGTCCCGCCCATAACAATTTCGACACCTTGACATTCAGCGCCTTCGCCTTCGTGTTGCTCTTTGGGATTGGATTCGCTGTAGTGATGCCCCCGCTTCAATTCAACGACGAACATGCGCATTTTGGCCGGGCCTACCAGATCTCAAGAGGAGAAATCCTAGGCCGCACCGGAAGCCTTCCCCCCGAGATTCTAGCTTTCATATCGCATTACCCGGAGGGATACAGCGCACACGAGAGTCCTCAAGTCAATCTGCCGGAGATCTTCAACCGTCAACGGACCGATTCACTGAGCGCGGAGGACCAAGCGGCCTTCGCAAGATTGAAACTTTTCAGATGGGGACTGCGAGCGACCCAGGCATACCTTCCTCTGCTCTACTTGCCGTCGGCGATCGGAGTGCTAGTTGCGAGAGTAGCGGGTCTATCTCCGCTGGGAATGATGTACGTCGCGCGGTTGATGGATGTGCTTTTCTTTCTGGCCGCATTCACGGGGTCGCTTCTGTTGGCCCCGAATTTTCGCGGATTGCTGATTGGGATTGGGTTGATACCCATGACGTTGCATGCGACCGCAGCGATTTCGGCCGACGCGATGACCAATGCACTAGCTCTGTTGGCCTTTGGGCTTGTCCTGCACACGCGCGAGCATCGAGTAAACCGCGTAT
>JBEKZG010000046.1:0-12515 GCA_049510095.1 Occallatibacter sp. | reverse complement strand
GTGGTAGACCCGATCGACCAGGTCCTTCCATCGGATTAGATCCGCCTCGGGCGCATCCTTGTGCAGGTATTTGAGGATGAGAGTGTCAAGGCCTTCTTCGGCAAAGCGCAGCGGAACTTCGTAGATGGAAGGGACGGTTCGAGCGCCAATGACGGCGCGTTCCTCGACGTTGCAGAAAGCGGCGATTTTTTGCTTGATCTCGCGGTTCAGGGGGCGCTCGGAACGGCAGAGGAGGACATCGGCCTGAATGCCGATGGAGAGCAGTTCCTTAACGGAGTGCTGCGTCGGCTTGGTTTTGAGTTCCTGCGCGGCGGCGATCCAGGGAACCAGCGTGAGGTGAACGAAGACGGTGTTTTCTCGGCCAAGCTCCTGGCGCATCTGACGGATGGCTTCGAGGAATGGCAGGGATTCGATGTCGCCGACGGTGCCGCCGATTTCAACGATGGTGACGTCCGCTCCGTTGGCGGAGACTTTGCGCATGGCGCTCTTGATTTCGTTGGTGACGTGGGGAATGACCTGGACGGTTTTGCCCAGGTAGTCGCCGCGGCGTTCCTTCAAAATGATTTGCTCGTAGATGCGGCCGGTGGTGAGGTTGTTGTCGCGGGACAGGGGGGCATGCGTAAAGCGCTCGTAGTGGCCGAGGTCGAGGTCGGTTTCAGCGCCGTCGTCGGTGACAAAGACTTCGCCGTGCTGAAAGGGCGACATGGTTCCCGGATCGACGTTGAGGTAGGGGTCGAACTTCATCAAGTTCACGCGGAGGCCCCGGCTTTCAAGCAGGCAGCCGATGGATGCGGCCGCGAGACCCTTACCTAAACTGGACACGACTCCGCCCGTCACAAAGACATACTTTGCTGACATCTGTTCAACCTCTTGATTGGAATGTTCTGATTGGACGTACCTGGTGGGCACAATCAAGTATGGCAGAGATGGGTTGCCAAATAAAGTGGAAATCCCGGGCCGTAACCTCCGACGATATGGCGGGCCATTTAACGGATGCGATTTCTATAACTTAGGGTCAAACGCGTCGCGCGCCGCCCTGACGCGCTCCTAATTCCTCCCTTTTCCACTCTCATACGATAGGGCTAGGATGCCTTCTGGAGGGGATGCTTTTATGACTACGGCGACTAAACCGGAACGCAAACTGGGCGCCACGGGGCCGGAGGTTTTTCCCATTGCGCTGGGCTGCATGGGCATGAGCGGGATGTACGGCGCAACGGACGATGCGGAGTCGATTGCCACGATCCATGCGGCGATGGACGCTGGCGTGAACCTTCTGGATACGGGCGATTTCTACGGGATGGGTCACAACGAAATGCTGATAGGGCGCGCGTTGCATTTCCGGCGGGACGAGGTGCTGCTGAGCGTAAAATTTGGCGCGCAACGGGCTCCGAACGGCGCGTGGCTTGGATTCGACGGTCGACCGGCAGCGGTGAAGACGGCGCTTTCTTATTCGTTAAAGCGGCTGGGGGTGCAGCACATCGATATTTACCGGCCGGCGCGGCTGGATCCCAAAGTGCCCATCGAGGAAACAATCGGGGCCATTGCGGAGATGGTGCAGGCGGGGTATGTGCGCTACATCGGGCTGTCGGAAGTGGGAGCAGAGACAATACGGCGCGCGGCGGCCGTGCATCCGATTGTGGACGTGCAGATTGAATACGCCCTGATCAGCCGCAGTCCAGAGGCAAAGGTCTTTCCTGCCCTTGAGGAGCTGGGCATTGCAGCAACGACGTACGGCGCCTTATCACGCGGGTTGCTTTCGGGCTCAAAGCCGGCGGCGTCGGGAGACTTCCGCGCGCATCTGCCACGATTTACGGGAGAGAACCTGGCCAGGAATCAGCAACTGGTAGCACGGCTCAAGGAGATTGCCAGCGGCAAGGGGATTTCGCAGGCGCAGTTGGCTGTGGCGTGGGTGCTGGCGAAGCAGAGCTTCATTGTGCCGGTGATTGGAGCGCGGACGCGGGCGCAACTGGCGGAGAGCCTGGGCGCGTTCGAGGCGAAACTCACGGCAGAGGAGATTGCGGACATTGAGGCCGCGGTTCCGGCGGAGGCGGTTGCGGGAACACGCTACCACGAAGAGCAAATGAGAAACCTGGACAGCGAAAAGTAAAGCGAGTGAGGAGCTGATGGCGGGGAAGATCTCCATTGCAAGGGCGGACATTACCACGCTGGCCGTGGATGCAATTGTGAATGCGGCTAATAGTTCCCTGCTCGGCGGCGGAGGAGTCGATGGGGCGATTCATCGCGCTGCCGGACCGGAACTTTTGCATGAGTGCCGGCTGCTTGGGGGCTGTAAGACGGGGCAGGCGAAGCTCACGAGGGGCTATCGGCTCCCCGCGGGGCATGTGATTCATACAGTTGGTCCCGTATGGAACGGCGGAGGGCACGGGGAGCGGGAACTGCTGGAGAGGTGCTACGCCTCCTGTTTTGCCATTGCGCGCGAGTACGGTTTCACGACCCTTGCGTTTCCGGCGATCAGCTGTGGGATCTACCGGTTCCCGATTGAAGCCGCGGTTGAAATTGCGATGCGGGAAACCATGTTGGAATTGATCCAAAACGATGAAATGGAGGAAGTGATCTTCGCCTGCTTCGACACGGAGGTCTACGCGGCTTACCGGCGGGAGTATGCGAATCTACCGGGGTCTGCCGCGGAGGCTTGAGAGGCTCGGCCAAACCCGTGGCGATGCTGGGCAATCCCCAAAAGAACTAACCAAGCGTTCGACAAGGGGAGACAGATGCCCGCACTGCTAAAGCCCGATTGATTCTGTTGCCTTTATGCCGGGGATACATTCACGGACTACAGCAGGAATGACTTACTTCAACTGGACTTTGATCAGGACTTCGGAATCGAGATCGATTTCTTCTTTGATTCCCTGGAGGATAGTGGTCCAGTCGGCGTCGAGGTGGCGGCCCAAGCTCACGCCGGGCATGGTGCTGCCGAGAGGGATGTTGTCTTCGTCTTTAGCGCCGACGCCGCCGAGGCCGGTGTTCGGGTCGATGCCATTCGATGAACCTACTCCCTGCGAGGCTGCCGTCACACCTGTTCCGCCCTGCGGGTTGGTATTGCGCCCCAGCACGGAATTCGCGCCAAGCCCGTCTTTCGGGGCAAGCGAGGGACCGATGGCGACGACCATGCCGTGAACGGGAACCGGCGCGCCGCCTTTGATCTCGATCTGGTCGAGACGGAAGCTAAGCATGGAAGTGCCGTTGCCTTCTTTCTTCGACTTGACGAGGGATACCTTGCCCGTGATCTTCGATCCTTTGGGAATCTCGGTGCCGTCCGTCAACTTCCACGACCTGAGGATTTTTGCCGAAAGGGTATCGCCGACCTTCGCATTTTTGGTACTGAGTTTGGTGTCGATTTTGGCAACCATCACCACGGCGTTTGCCGGGGCGGGAGCTGCGGCCGGAGCCTGGGAATATGCGTGGCTGGCGGCAAGCACGGCGAGAGCCTGCAAGAGAATTGCTTTTCTCGGAAGATGGGTCATGGTTTCCTCATTCGGAATGCCGGGTGTGACAATCGCGATAAATGACGTTCGGAGTTCGAAAGCAATTCTGAAGAAGAAGTCCCCGGAAAGTCAAACAAGATTCCTTCCGGGAGGTGAACGGGCTCTCCCGAAGTTATCGCAGAATGTAAGCGATCCACGGTGCTGGCCCGCAGAAGAGACGCTCTCGCGCCGCTTGCGAACTATGCGCCGCTTGGGCGGAACAACGCGACTTTGATCATGACCGATGAATCGAGCCTGATATCGCGCTTGGTTCCACGCAACTCGGTCGCACGGTCGGTGTTCAGGTGGCCATTCAGTTTGATGCCTTCGAGGGTGCTTCCTCGCGGGATATCGGGGTCACCGCGATTGATGGCGGGATCTGCTCCAGTGGCGGGATCGAGCCCAACAGTGGATCCGACCCCTCCCCGGCCAAGGACCGAATCATAGCCGAGGCCACCAACCGTGGGGAGGGGGCCGATAGCGACGATCTGGCCGGCGATGCGCATCAATTTGCCGTCTTTCATCTCAACCTGATCGATTTTGACGGCCAGGGAAGAAGTGCCGCCGCCGTCCTGCGCGGATTTGACCGAAGCGACAGTGCCAACGACCCTTGAGCCCCTGGGAATCTCAACGCCGTCCCCCAACTTCAAGGTTGTGATGGTTTTTGCGGTGACGGGATCGCCTGGCTTAGCCGTTTTGGAGCTGAGATTACCGGTGAATTTGGCGGCCAGGACCGGGGGCGCTGCTGGGGCGGGAACCGTCTTTTGGGTCTGGGTTGCAGTTGTGGCGGGAGCGGCGGTTTGGGCGGTAGAAAGCGTGGAAGAGATGGTAAGTAGAAATGCGGATAGTACGAGGATGACTGGCTTGGAAAAGCTGGAATGTTGCATGGATCCTTCTTTCATAGATCCTCCGTCCTGAGGGATTGCGCAGGGCTGCGCAGAACCCCGCGTTGGTTCTGACGAACGAGCTGCGGAAAGGTCAATCTCCGCAGCCCGTTAAAAGTAATTAAAGTTACGTAATCGGGTGGCTAAAAGTTCAATGTGATCTTCGCCGTCAAAGCACGCGGAGTTACATAGTGCGTGCCGCTGAAGGTGGAGAGGAAGTTATAGAGCGCGTACTTGTTGGTGACGTTGATGGCTGTCAAGTCGAGGTTCGTCTTGAATCGTTCCTTGTGGAAGATGTTGTCTTTGCCGATAGATGCGTCGAATAAGTCACGATGTTGAATGCGTGGCGGATCGTGGTCGTTATCACCGGCCCCGGGCGCGGGAATGTCGATGAGCTTCGAGGTGAGCTCATTGGCAGGGCAAGATGAAAAATAGGTTGCAGGATTGTTGATGTTGGCCGTGACCCCGTTGCAGGCGAATCCACCCTGAAACTCTTCGTCCAGGGTCAAGGGAAGGGCTACGCTGGCGCCCGTGACGATGTTCGCTGTAGCGGGGATGTTGTTGTCCACCATTGCCACTCCAGCCACACCACCAGGCAGGGTAATGGATGTATTTGGGCAGGCGGAGTTTGGATCGGTCGGGCTATAGCAGGGGGTCGATCCGGCGACAAGGCCGCTGTCGAAGCGCCAGTTGAAGCCGGCCCAGAGACCGCTTAAGAACTTGGATCCAGGAATCTCATATTGGATGTGAGAGGTCTGGTTGAACTTCTCGTCGTGGTCAATGCGGAAGGGATAATAAGTGGCTCCCTGCGCGACTCCGCCGGTAGCTCCCGCTCCGGCAACTTGCGGCGCATAGAAGCGTGCGGCCACTGAGGAAGTGATGAAGTAGGCGCTGAATCCGTGATATTTAGGTATCTCGATATTCGCGGCGTAGCCTGGAATCTTGGAGCTATGCCAGTCGATGGGGAAGGTGATGGGTGTGTTGCCGAGGACGCTGAAGTCGAAGGCATTGAGGGTGTACTTCCAGATGTACTCACCGCTGACGACCGCCCATTTGCCGAGGGCCTGCTGGAATCCGGCATGGAACTCGTTGCGGAAACCTGGCTCAAGATTTTTCGATACAACTCCGGCGACACCCGAGGCGCAGCTCAATAGCGGCGCAAGCACCGGGTTGGAGCAGCCCTGGCTGGACAGAACTAAATTTTCGTTGAACGGCGTCTCCATGGTGCGCGCATAGGAAATGCGCAACACGGTAGCGGAGGGCTTGACGTTGTAGGCAATGCCGACGCGCGGCTGCGTCTGGTTGGCATCCGCAAGGCCGTTATAGATGTCCTCGCGCAGACCCAGATTGAAGAGCCAGTTGCCCGCCTTGATCTGGTCTTCAGCGTACATGGCCATTTCTTTAATGTCGGCGTGGCCGAAGTAGCTGTACGGACTGCCCCCGCGGGTAAGATCGTATGGCTCGAGGACGGGAAGGAAGGCGCCCGACCCGTAGGCATATGTGGCCGAGGGATCGTTGGAGAGGTAGCCGGCCGCGGCGCACTGGGATGTGGAAGAGAATCCCGCAACGGGATTGCCATTTGAATCGATGCAGGGCGAATTGTAGGTGGCTTCGACCACGCCCAGGCTGTCGTTCTCGCGCAGGAAGGTTTGTCCGTACTGGGCGCCAATCTTGAGGTTATTGATGCCCTTGACGTAAGAAAAATCGGAGTGGACAGCGGCATTGGTGAGGGTGCGGTACTGGGAGATGGAGGCGGTTTGCAGGTTGGACGCGCCCAGATCGGCAAGGGGGTTGCCGCTTGGATAGTAGTTATATGCGTCTCTGCGGACGAAGGCGCCGAAGTTAAAAACCGAGTCATTGCCGATGACGCGCGTGTATGTGGGCGATATGTTGAACGTCCCGATCTTTGAGCGCTGATCGGCGTCTCCGACCGTGCCGAAGTTGGGGCTTGCGCCGGCGCCGCCGCTGGTTACATTTTGGACGTTGAGGTTGTCGTAGTCGTTGGGCGTCTGGAACCAGGAGCGGCTGTAGTTCATGTCGAGGTGAATCGAGTCGACGGACGACAGCGTGTAATCGACCCGGTCAAAGACGTTTTGCTCATTGCCTTTGTCGTGAAAGACCTGAAACTCCGGAGGGTCGAGGAAGCGTCCGGTATTCAGGCCGTCGGCTTCGACAAAATTGCCCCACTTTTTGCCACCGTAAGCCAGATCGCCGCCAACGGTTGCGGAGCCGAAGGTCCCATAAGAACTGCCGATATTGCCTGTGGGCTTGGTGACTCCCTGGCCTGAGCGCGTGGTGGCCACGATGACAAGGCTGGTCTTGCCGCCGTACTCGGCAGGCGGCGCGCCGGAGATGACCTCGATGGACTGAATGGAGTCTGAGGGAATCTGGTTGGAGAAGACTTTGCTCTGCTGGTCGGTGATCGACTGGCCATCCACGGAAAACGAATTGGAGGCGTGATCGCCGAGACCGTGGAACAGGCCGTTTGAGTCGGATGCAACACCGGGGGTTGTCTCCGTAACCAGCGAACTCAGCGAGGAGGTCACGCTCTCCATCGGGACCTTGATGAACAGATCGCGATCCACGTCGGTGTGGAAGGTGGGATCGTTTTCGACCAGGTCTCCGCTGGATTCTACTGTAACGGTGGTGGCGGAAGTAGCAATCTGCAAAACGAGCTTGAGGTTAGTTCCCACGACCGAGCGAAGCTCAACGTTCTGGCTCGCGGGAGCAAATCCGTTTGCCGCGACTGTGATCTTGTAGGGGTTGAATGGAACGTTGGTGAAGACGAACTGGCCGGTGGAGTCAGAGATTGCTGACCGATCAAGGCCGCTGGATCCGTTGGTTAGATGCACCGTTGCGCCGGGAATGACGGCGCCGGATGGGTCAGTGACGGTGCCGTGAATGGCACCGGCGTTACCGCCCTGGGCGGATGCGGAAAGCGCCGCGCTCAATAGCATAAGTGCGGGAAGTGTGCGAAGAATGGTGCCGCGACTGAACGGCATAGGAAGCCTCCAAAAAATGGCTGATAATGCGGGAAGATTGGCCGTGGCTGCTAGAGCCGCGGCATCCTCGTGTGCATTGGGGGCCTTTTCCGATTCGGCGGGTCAGCCTGTGGAGATGTGCTAATTCCCTGCCCCGCTGGGGACAGTGAGCAAATCACACTAGGTTGAACGCGCTGAGAGATCGGGAACGAAGCCCTAGCAGCCGATGGGAGGGGGACGCGTGAAGAGCTTGGGATGCCAATGGCGGGTGACCGTGCGCGCCTCAAATATCGGCGTGGGGGTCTCGATCTGAATGAGGACCACGATGGCCGCGGCAACCGCGACGGGCGCGGCGGTATGAAGCAGGATGCAAAGCGGGCAGTGGTCGGCATCGGTATCGACCGGATGCACGTGCGCCACCTGGACAACCGTGAGCAGCGCAAGCAGGATCAGGCACACTACGGTAACGGCGGACAAGGCGAACGGCCCTGCGCGGCGCTTCCCGCGGAGATTTGCCTTAAATGCTGTCAAACAACGACCTCAGCTTTAAGAATACACAAGATTGGATGCGGGTGAGAGGAATGAGATTACGCGTCCCGCTGGATTTTGGACAGATATGGAGGACAAACGTGAGCGGGCGGCGTTCGTCTAAACTAGGTGCGCATGTTCGACCCCCTATATTTTCGACGGATTTTCGGTTGCTTGCTGGCGATTGCGCTGGTGGCAGGCGTGACCGCGACGGCGCAGACGCAAACTCAAGCAGGAACGCATGTTCCGCTGAAGCCCGACATACCCAACACTGGCAGCAACCACAGACTGATTTTGAAGGACGGCACCTATCAGATCGTGCGGAAGTACGAGGTTGTTGGCGACCGGGTGCGTTATATCTCAGTGGAGCGCGGGGGCGATTGGGAAGAGCTTCCGTTGGACCTGGTGGACTGGGACGCGACGCGCAAGTGGGAGCGGGACCACACGGCCCCAACTGAAGCGTCGCCCGAGGGGGCTTCGCCCGCGATGAAGGAAGCGGAATCGCTGGACAAGGAAGCGGCGGCCGAGCGCGACGAAGAGAAGGCGCGGATGCCCGAGGTGGCGAAGGGGCTGGAGCTGCCCAACGAAGATGGCGTTTTTGTGGTGGATACGTATGAAGGAACGCCGGAGCTGGTGGAGCTTTTGCCTACGGAATTGAACGCGAATGCGAAGACCAAACACGGGCTGAGCACGCTGAATCCGCTGGCTGGGCAAAAGGCAAGTTTGGAGTTGGAGGGCGCGCACGCCAAGGTTCACCTGCACGTCAACGACCCCGCCATTTATTTGTCGCTGGACGCGAACGATCATGCGGAACAGGTGCTTTCGCACTCGATGACGGTGAGTACCGCCGGTGCGAAGGAGGCTGTCAACCGCAAGCATGGCGCGCATTCGGCTACATCGGGGTTCGCCATTGTGCATGTGGACGAGCGGCGGGCGATGCGGATTGTAGGGGCCATCCACATGAGCCCCAATGGGACGGTGACCCAGGACGAAGACGTGGTGCCGGCTAAGGTGGAAGTGCTGGCGGGAAAGCATTGGATGAAGATTGTGCCGGCGAATCCACTGACCATCGGAGAATATGCGCTGGTGGAGATCATCTCCGCTTCAGATATTAACCAGTCGGTTTGGGATTTCCGCGTGGACCCGCAGTTGGGAGATAATGCTGGGTCGCTGGGGCCGATTTACAAGTAGCGAGTCAGCAGGTCAGCGAGTTAGCGAGTCAGCGAAAAGCCGTTTACACGGCGTCGGGTGCTTTGACGCGGGCGAACTTTTTGCGGCGCAACTCCCATTCTTCCGAGTTGAAGAAGCGCGGGCCGACTTCGATCAATCTTGGAACCATATTGAAGACGGCTACACGGCTCCAGGGCTTGCCGTTCCTCATGCGAAAGCCTTTCTCGTTCAGGTCGCTGACGATGCTGGAGTAGGAGAAGTCCTGGACGAGCAGCTCCATCATGAGCATAAGGGCCTGGTGCTCGCGGGGCTGGACTTCCAGGCGGCTACAGTCGTCGGAGATGCGGAGGCCGTACGGGATTTCCTCGTTGAAGGCGCCTTCGGTCGGGGCTTCGGCGTCGGGCAGTTCGCGGCGCCATTCGATGGAGACCATCTGCCATCCGGTCGCGGTGCGCTGCTGGATGATGTCAGGGCTGAAGGGACCGGAGATTACATCGCGAACACGCTCGAAATACGCCATTTTTCGGCCTCCGCGGAATGCATGGCTTGTGTAGAGGCGAAGCAATTTGCGGGCCATAATTTTCCGTTCTTTGCATGACCTCAAGCGATTTATTTACATAGAGATAATCGTCTTCACTTCATTTGCTTCATGCGCTGCTGTGTCCGCTTTCGCAAGGATGTGTGCGGTTGTGGACAGTCCATCCGGTCCCGAATCCGTGGACTCAGGAGGGTCGAAGCTGGGTTTCCGCTTCGCGGGTGTGGATCGTAAGTCCTTTGTTTCGGAGGTGTGTAATTTTTGCCTGTATTTTTAAGTTGTTTATTTTCAATCAATTGCAATCTTCCATTTTATGTAACCTGTTTACTATCAGATACTTATTGAAAAAACAGGGGAGGGGGTGGGGTTATTTGGGGTTTTTGGGAGGTTTGGGGAGGGCAGCGAGGGCGATCTGGGCAGCGTAGAGGAGCCTGGTGCCGGCCTGATCCACGATGGCGCCGACGGCCATGCCGTAGCCGACGCAGGCGATGAAATCGACGATGTTTTGATAGCCGCTGAGGGGCGGCATTGCGGCGCGGAAGATTTCGGCGGCGCGATCGGCGGCGGTGAACTCGTTTCTCTCGCGCTTGTGGATGCGCGGAAAGGCGGAGGCCCAGACCTGATGGCAGTGGGCGACGGCAGGGTTCTGGAGAGCGGGGTTCTGGCTGGCGGCGTTGGATGCCTCTTCAGTGGAGGCGGAGGGTGCGGGAGGGATTGCGTGAAACATGTCAGGGTCTCCGGTTGAGTTCTTGCACTACAGTCTTATTGTGCGCCGGGGAGTTGTAATTATCTGCAAAGGCAGATGACGGATTACAGATGACAGATTGCAGTTGGAGTGTGGGCGGAGGGGGATTGGCCCACCTGAGAGAATTTTTCCTCAGGTACCGGGTGGAGGGCGATGAGTCCCCGGTCTCAAGAACGAGACCGGGGGCACCCTCAACCTAATGTGATTTCGCGCGGGATCGTGGCCTCCCGCCATCCTTTCCAGGAATTGCCGAATCAATTTGCTAACCACATGGGGAATCGCGGCTCAAAGTATTGACGTTCAGCGAGATGGAAAATCATCCGCAATGGAGGAATCATGTTTCTTTTTTCGAAGCGGTTTGCTGTCATTGGGGGGCTGTCCTTATTTTGCGCTCTGCCGGTTTGCGCGCAGCAAAGAAGTTCCGCGGCCGAGGGTGTCAACACGCTCGCAGCGCCTGTGCCAACGCCGCTGCTGAACGGCAAGCGGGCGTTTATCTCGTATGAGCTGGGAGATGTCACGTCGTTTCCGACGGCCTACAGCGGCGGGCCGGAGAGGGCGTACAACGAGTTCTTTGCGCAGATGAAGGCGTGGGGCCGTTATGAACTGGTGATGGACCCCGGAGAAGCGGACCTGGTGTTCGCGGTCCGGTTCGTCGATGCGCCGATGCCGCAGATTCGAGTGGGCATCTCGGACGGCAAAACCCATGTGGCGCTTTGGGGCTTCGTGGAACAGGTCGATCCGGCGATCTTCAAGAAGCACCGGGATGCCAGCTTTACAGATTCGGTGCAGTTGCTGGTTGGAGACGTGAAGGCGCTGGTTACGCCGGGAGCGCAGAGTTCCGCGCGCGCAGCAACCACCGGAAAGACCCGGCTTTCGGATCGGGCTCGATAAGCCGCCTATTCAATTCGCTCAACAGTCGATGAATACGGAATCCCAGGTCCCACAATCGGTTCCCAGCGCATCCGGCTTGCTATGGATGGCGCGCGATCGCAACGATGGCGATCACGGGTACTCTCTTCTTCTTCGTAGTTTCGCCGGGGCCGTAATGCCAGAAGATTCGATATGCGCCAGGGGTGTTGTTCTGGGCGTAGGCCTCGAAGACTTTCTCGCCGTTTGGGCCGGAAAGCGACGTGAACTCGTGGGTATGAAGGCTGGGATGGTGGGGGTCTATTTCGAGGTAACCGAGAGCCTTGCGAACCTGCTCAAAAAGCGCGGTACTCGATGGTGAGTTTTCGAGCGCGGTGTACTGGGCATCGGCCGTTGGCGTGAACCTGATCTTGCGTTGCATCGCTACGCTTTGGCGTGCTTGGCAAACGAGCCGCGATAGATGCTTTTGCCTTCTGCCGACTCCTTCAAGCCTTGCTTGACGCTGGCGAGTGCTTCGGCGTTCTCGTACAGCCACATTTCAGAGACTGGAACAGTCTTTACCGGATCGAGAATGAGCTGGCCGAGGGAATTGCGGTAGATGTTGTATGCGGTTGCGCCGCTCAAAGCACTGCCAAGCGAGACACGTTTTTTCGCGTCGGGCTGGGCGAACTCAGTGACCAACTGAAAGTCGGAGTCCTTGATAATTGTGGAGGGGGGCATGATGATAGATTAGCAGATATGGGATTCGTACTCAAGTGGGATTGGCCCACCTGAATGAATGTATTCTCAGGTTTCGGGTGGATGGTCGTGGATCCCCGGTCTCAAGAGCGAGACCGGGGGCACCCGGCAAACGGCAGCATGGCTTGAATTCAACCTACGGTGTTGTCCTCGATAGGATGAGAGTGGGTTATTCTGGCAGTGTGAGGCCGCCCGTGCGAAATATGATCGTATGTGTTCTTGTTTTGTTGGGAACAGGAATGAGCGCATCCGCGCAACAATTGCTGGTGTTGGGGCCGTTTGGAAAACCAGTAATGGTATTAGATGAAGGATCGAACTGGTCAATACCAATTCAGGTTTATTCTGACTCTAACGTTGTCTTTTACATACCGAACATTACAACTCCAGGATGGGTGTCTTGGCACATAGAGCAATTTCGCCAAACTGGAGAATACTCCGTTCCTTTAATTGCTTGGTACAAGAACGATAGCATCTGCTTAACTAGGCTCAGTGTGAGTCAACGCTCTGACCCGAAGTATCTCAGTATGTGCAAGCTAATCCGCTATGAACAAAAGTTGGTTTCCATTGATACCCGGAAGAAAG
>JBEKZG010000459.1:0-3518 GCA_049510095.1 Occallatibacter sp. | reverse complement strand
GAAAAATCACACTTTCGAACTAAAACGTTTCACTGATGCTTTGAGCGGCGCTAATAACGGGGAGCACTGTCCAGTGATTTCAGTTCGCCAAGGATTGTCGCGTAACGAACATCGGCTGTCAACACAATAATTTGCAGTTTTCAACTCCCTCATGGGATCGGTAACATTTAGGATGGCTCTTCGAAATAGACGCTTATCCTCGATTCGAAGAGTAAACCAATTTACTTGGGGCGGTAATGAGAAGTGCGCCACGCACCCGCGGTTCGTTGGGGGTTCGTCCGCCGTGGTCGCTAAGTTCGTATTATTTTCGCCGCCGAGGCATGGAAGGAGTTTAAGCCGGGCAGCTCCGATCTAAGCAATCACCCTCTACACAATTCCATATACCGTCAACCGTGCTCTCCCGGAACACACAATTCACACCTTCAGAGGAGATATGCTGGGCACGAGGGTTCTCGGACTACGGGAGCAAAACAAAGTTGGAGATGTCTGAAATTCAAATGTCTTCTCAGCGAATCTCCCGACCGCTGTCTCACCAGGGACGGACTGTCGAATTTCGTTCCGTTTGGCTTCGTCTCCACTTGTTGGTTCCTGTAACGGCTCTGGCTTTTCAAACAGTGGCCGCAATTGGACAACTGTCAACGGAGGATCATCTCGCGGAACCGGGTTTTTGGCCGACGCAAAGTCAGCCATCGCGCCAGAGCTTTGCTGGACCTGAGGTTTGTGCACGCTGCCATGCCGCCAAGACCGCGACACAAAGAGAGACACCAATGGCACAGAATCTGAGAAAGGCGACCGACGCGGGGATCCTACCATCCCATCCCCCGCTGACTTTCTCTGTGGGCAGATTTGAGTACCGGATCGATTCGGCGGCAAACCAGGCCCGATACACGGTAACAAACGAAAGTCAGCGGATTTCCTATCCGCTTGAGTGGTCGTTTGGAACGGGCCGTGTGGCCCAGTCTTACCTGTTCAAGAAGGAGGACGGCGGCTTTTACGAGGCGCGGGTTAGCTACTTTACCAGCCTGAAGGCGCTCGATTTCACACCGTGGCGCGCTCTTCGATCTCCTTCCAGTTTAGAGGAGGCGATGGATCGGCCCGTGAGTCAGGCTGAGGTTCAACAGTGCTTCGCGTGCCATTCCACGGCGTCCAACATAGGCGGCGGTTTTGATGAGAAGCATCTGATTCCGGGGGTCACGTGCGAGGCGTGCCACGGTCCCGGTGCGAGCCATGTGAAGTCGATGGACGCCGGAATCGTTGATAAGACAAAGACACCGATGCTAGCGATCTTCAACCCTGACGGAATGCTTCCAGCCGACTCTGTCGATTTCTGCGGCGCGTGTCACGGCACTTTTTGGGATACCAAGCTGTCCGGAACCAAAGGCGTGTCTACAACAAGGTCAGCTCCATACCGCCTGGTGACCAGCAAGTGCTGGGGCAACGGCGATCCGCGCCTGACTTGCACCGCGTGCCACGACCCACACAAACCACTTGAAACCGATGCGACGGCCTATGACGCAGTGTGCCGGAGTTGCCACGTGGCCGCGCGAGAAGAGAAGACGACGATCAGCCATCGGGGCGCGGGGTGTCCCAAAGCAACAAATCATTGCACACACTGTCACATGACGAAGGTTTATATTCCCGAGATGCACGCTAATTTCACAGACCACCGAATCCGCATTGTGAAGCCCAGAGAACCGTTTCCGGAGTAGCTCGTCGACCCTGCCTATTTCCATTTCCCCGTGCCTTCTACGATCGTGATGTAGCGGTTCAAGGGTAAATCGGTGAAGCGCTCTATCGAGCCGGAAGGCAACGGCCATTTCACTTCCATGCTGTCAAGTTTGGAGCGATGGCCTATCCCGAGAACCATCCTGGGATCGTGCGAGGAGAGGAAACTGCCTCCTCCCACTTTCATGCGCGACCGCTTCAAGTCTCCTGCCTGATAGCTGACGCGGGCGCCAATCGCGTCGGGATTCGACTTGCGGCCTATCAGATGTACGCCAAGCCAGTTTTTGAGCTTGCCCACGTTATTGCGTAGCAGCAATGGAGCCTCGTTGTTATTGCAGATAAGCACATCGATTCCGCCATCGTTAGTGAAGTCGCCGATTGCCAGACCACGGGCGGGAAACTTTCTGGCAAAGACCGGACCGCTCTCCGGGCTTACATTGCGGAACGTCTTTCCTTCATGGTGAAAGAGCAGCAATGGCTGCCTCCACTGAATGGAAGAGGAGGCCTGATCGAACAAGTCGTCGGGAAAGCCGCTTGCCGCGATCAGATCGAGGTTACCGTCGTTGTCGTAGTCGAAGAATTTGAGCCCCCACCCGCTCATCCAGCGGGTCGACATGCCAATGCCGGCGGGTGTGGCAACATCGTCGAAGGTTCCGTCGCCGTTGTTTTGGTAGAGCGAGAAAAACTCCTCATCGATGTTGGCGACGAAGAGATCCATCTGACCGTCTTCGTTGAAGTCGGCCGAATCCACCCCCATTCCGGAGCGCGCGCGGCCATCTTCACTGTAGGCGACTTCGGCTGCCAGGCCTACTTCTTCAAAGCCGCTTCCACGGTTCATGTAGAGGAAATTCGGCACCGTGTCGTTGGAAACGAAGAGGTCCATCTTCCCATCGTTATTCACATCGGTGGCTACGACTCCCCAAGCCTTCCCCAAATGCTCGGCAATTCCAGTCGATTTGCTTACATCTGTAAACGTGCCGTCGCCGTTGTTGTGAAAGAGCCAGCTCGGCCTGGGGTTGAATATCTTGGGAATGCAGTAGTGGCGAACGCCGCTGGAATCCATGCCGCATCCGTGCGTCATGTCGAACTCGGCGAACTGACAGACGAACAGATCGAGCTTGCCGTCATTGTCATAATCGAACCAGACCGCGCTCGAGCTCCAACCGTCGGCCGCAACACCTGCCTGCTCGGTGACATCGGTGAAGGTCCCATTGCCATTATTGCGGTAAAGAATGTTGCGGCCGCATTGCGTCACATAGATATCGGGAAAGCCGTCTCCGTTGTAGTCCCCCACCGCGACGCCCATGCCGTAGCCCCCACCGGTTACTCCGGCTTTCACGGTGACATCGGTGAACGTGCCATCGCGGTTGTTTCTATAGAGCGCATTCTGCAACCGGTGAGGCGGATTGTAGAAATTTGCCTTCCCGCTGTTGACAAGGTAAATATCCATCCAGCCGTCGTTGTCGAAGTCGAGAAAAGCACATCCTGCGCCGCTGCTTTCCGGCAGATACTTTTCGGCCGACCTACCGGCATTGTGTACCCACTGAATACCGCTCTTCGATGCCGGAACCTCCTCAAAGGTAGGTGCCGCGGAAGCAGCTGCGGCGCGGCTCAGTATGGTCCCGTATAAGGGGGATACGGAGACCATAGTTGCCAGGTTGCGGAGAATCCTGCGGCGCGAGGGGTTTTCCAGCGTGCGGACGATCTGCTGGGTCATCGGATGAGCTGCTTGATCTGCGCCGCGGATTCCCGGCGGATTCCCACAACAAGCAGAATCCAGGTCCACCGCTTCG